>BEIC01000038.1 GCA_002898875.1 bacterium HR26 | reverse complement strand
TGCGACCTATCGATCACCGTCGGCGGGCGCGAGGTGAAGCCGATCGAGCTGACGAATGCCTTCGCCACGATCGCGAACAACGGCCGCTACGTTCCCTACAACCCGATCCTGGAGATCATCGCGCCCGGCAACCAGGTCATCTACCGGCTCGACCGTGCCAACGTGCTCAACCAGGCCGAGCAGGTCGTCCGGGCTGAGTACGCCTACGAGATCACCCATATCCTCTCCGATAACCGCGCGCGCTCGATGATCTTCGGAAGCAACAGCCCGCTGATCCTGCCGGAGCTCGGTAATCGTCCGGTCGCGGCCAAGACCGGCACGTCCGAGGATGCGCGCGACCTCTGGACAGTGGGCTATACGACCGACCTCGTCGTCGGAGTCTGGATGGGCAACACCGATAATAGCCCGACCCGCGGGCTGGACGGCGTGAGCAGCGCTGCCCGCATCTGGCACGACTTCATGGTCCGGGTGCACCAGGACCCGGCACTGGCCCAGGTGCTGCTGGGGCCGGACGGGCAGCCGATCCCGCCCGAGTTCCCGCGTCCACCGGGGATCATCGAGGCTCCGGTCTGTGCCGCGACCGGCAAGCGGCCGATCCCTGGTGCCCGGACAGTGACCGAGATCATGCCGCGCGATGGCGGCCCGCGCTTACGCTGTGACCAGGTGAACGAGTGGGAGCTGCGCGAGCTGCGGGCTGCCCTCGCCACGCCCAAGGGAATGACAGCGCGAGGTCGCGCGAGCTTGAACGCCTACGCGGCGATGGTCGGCCGGAACCCCATCGTCGTCGACGTCGAGCGGCAGCAACCGCTGCCGACGCCCCAGATCGGCGCGCCGCCGGTCACCCCCACACCCACGCCGACGGAGGATTCGTTCACGATCCCGGTCCTCACGCCGATCCCGCAGCCACCGGATCAGGCCAGGCCAGGCGACGGAGAGGGCGGGATCGAACCGACCCCGACGCCGAGCCTGCCGGGCCAGTGAGCGTGGCAGTCGCCGCGCGCTCCGAAGACTGTCCAGTAGACGGTAAAAATGGGCAGGAGATACTCTTGCCTTCCTGGCCGAGCCGCTCCACACTCGAGCCCAACTCGGGCGCGATCTCTCAGGCGCCTGAGCAGGAAGGAGCTTCGAGTCATCCCTCGTGCGTCGTGGCCTCTATCGCTTGGTACTTAGCCGAGGAGGCGTTGTCATGTCGCAACAGCAAGGTTACGTCGCGGCGGACGCGCTGGTCGACACGACCTGGGTTGTGCAGCACCTCGATGATCCCCACGTCCGGCTGGTCGAGGTCGATGTCGACACCAGCGCCTACGGGACCAGGCACATCCCGGGCGCGGTCGGCTGGAACTGGCAGACCCAGCTCAGCGACACCCTCCGCCGCGATGTGCCCGCCAAGACCGAACTCGAGAAGCTCCTCAGCGAGTCCGGAATCGCCCCGGAGACGACGGTTGTGCTCTACGGCGACAACAACAATTGGTTCGCGGCCTGGGCGTTCTGGCACCTCACGATGTTCGGCCATCGCAATGTCCGCATCATGGACGGCGGCCGCAAGAAGTGGGAAGCTGAGGGCCGACCGATGACAACGGCAGTGCCGCAGCATCGGGCCACGCAGTATCAGGCCAAGGTTCCCGATCACTCGATCCGGGCTTTCCGTGACCAGGTGCTCAGCAGCGTCGGCGTGCCCGGCCGGGCGTTCGTAGATGTGCGCTCTCCCCGTGAGTACAGCGGGGAACTCCTGGCGCCGGAGAACCTGCCCCAGGAGGGGGCTCAGCGCGGCGGACACATCCCGGGGGCGGTGAACATCCCCTGGAGCCAGGCCGTTCACGACGACGGCACGTTCAAGTCTGCCGACGAGCTGAGGGAGCTTTACGGCAGCAAGGGGATCACGCCGGACAAAGAGATCATCGCCTACTGCCGCATCGGTGAGCGGAGTTCGCACACCTGGTTCGTGCTCAAGTACCTGCTTGGCTATCCCAACGTCCGGAACTACGATGGTTCCTGGACCGAATACGGCTCGCTGGTCGGAGTGCCGATCGAGCGGTGATGTCGGCGCTCGCGCGCCCGTCATGCCCGGATGATCCCAGGCATAGCCTGCAAGTGCCGTGACGGGGGCAGTCCTTAGCCCCCGTCTTGCCCCAGAGCTTTCACCCTCGCTTGCTTTGCTCGCATCCCTTCTCCCGCCGCGCGGGAGAGGGGCAGGGGGTGAGGGCGTCAGAACGCGAGCTACCCTCGGCCAGGCAGCCCGAGATCCGAGATTGTGCTATAGTACACAAATGGGGCAAGGACCTGCCTGGGGTGAGGTGACCAGGTGTCACTCGCGAGCTATGCCGTCATCGGCCTGTTGCTGATCACGGCCACGATCATGGGCACGACGCTGCTGCTCATCGGGCGCTTCGTACGGCCGAGCCGGCCGACGCCCGCCAAGCTGCAACCCTACGAGAGCGGCGTGCCGGACGTGAATCCGCCACGGGCGCGCTTCACACCGCGCTTCTACCTGGTTGCCCTGCTGTTCGTGATCTTCGACGTCGAGGCGATCTTCCTCTACCCCTGGGCGGTCGCGTTCGATGCACTGGCGCTCTACGGCTACGTCCAGGCAGCGCTCTTCGTCGGGCTGCTCCTGGTCGGGCTCCTCTACGAATGGAAGAAGGGAGCCCTCGAATGGGTGTAGCAGCCGAGGAACAGGTCCAGCGCAATATCTTCACCACCAGCGTCGACTGGGTCTTCAACTGGGCCCGGCGCTCCAGCCTCTGGTGGCTGCAGTTCGGCCTGGCCTGCTGCGCCATCGAGATGATCAGCGCCGCGATGCCCCGATTCGACCTCGCCGAGCGCTTCGGCATGCTCTACCGGGCCTCGCCGCGCCAGGCGGACCTGATGATCGTCGCTGGCACGGTGACCAAGAAGATGGCGCCGGTGGTGCGGCAGCTCTACGACCAGATGGCCGATCCGAAGTGGGTCATCAGCATGGGGAGCTGCGCCAACGTCGGCGGGCCGTTCGATACCTATGCGGTGGTCCAGGGCGTGGACCAGGTGATCCCGGTCGATATCTACGTGCCCGGCTGTCCGCCACTGCCGGAGGCGCTCTACTACGGCGTGCTCGAGCTGCAGAACCGGGTCATCCGCTACGACTCGCTCAAGAAGAAGCACGGCAAGGAGGCCGCTGAGGCCGACCGCCAGGCCCAGCGCGAGGCCGCGCGGGCGGCGCTCGGTCCGCGGCGCTAGAGGCGAGGGTGCGAGGACGATGAGCGACGAGCAACAGCAGGCACCAGTTCCGGCTCTCCGGCCACGCGAGCCGTGGCAGACCGGCTACTGGGGGCCGACGAATCCCGACGAGCACCCGGCCGTCATCGCCGTGCGCGCGCGCTTTCCGGAGGCGTTCGAGGAGGCGGTCAACTTCCGCGACGAGATGACGATCCGGGTCAAGCGCGAGGCGCTGCGCGAGGTGGTCGCATTCCTGCGCGACCATCCGGAGCTCCGCTACAACCACCTCACCGACCTCACTGCGGTGGACATGCTCAACCTGCGCGACGAGCCGCGCTTCGACGTCGTGGTCCAGCTCTACTCCATACCCCGCCGCCAGCGGCTGCGCGTCAAGTGCGGCGTGAACGACGGCGAGACCGTGCCCTCGCTGGTGCCGCTGTTCGCCGGGGCCAACTGGCTGGAGCGCGAGTGCTACGACATGTTCGGCATCGTCTTCGAGGGGCATCCAGATCTCAGACGCATCCTGCTGCCCGATGACTGGGACGAGGGGCACCCGCTGCGCAAGGATTACCCGCTGCGTGGCTACCGCGACTACGTGCAGCCCGGTTTCGAGCGGCCGGCGCCGCGGGTGCGCGGCTCACTGCCGAGGCCGAGGCCATGATCGATTTCACGCAGCCGACACCGGTTCTCCTGAGCGAAGAGCGGCAGATCACCGAGACCCGCCGCGAGCTGGTCCTCAACATGGGGCCGCAGCACCCCAGCACGCACGGCGTGCTGCGGGTCCGCCTGACCCTGGAGGGTGAGACGGTCGTGGCGTGCGACCCGGTGATCGGCTATCTCCACCGCGGCGTGGAGAAGCTGGGCGAGTCGCACCGCTACGCCCAGTTCGTCCCCTGGACCGACCGGACCGACTACGTTGCCGCGCCCTCGAACAACCTGGGCTACGTGCTCGCGGTGGAGAAGCTCTGCGGCATCGAGGCGCCGGAGCGCGCGCAGTACTGGCGCATGATCATGGCCGAGCTGGCTCGGATCGCCTCGCACCTGGTCTGGCTCGGCACCCACGCGCTCGACATCGGCGCGCTCTCGGTCTCGCTCTACACGTTCCGGGATCGCGAGCTGATCCTCGACATCTTCGAGAAGTTCTGCGGTGCCCGGCTCACGACCAACATGATGGAGATCGGCGGCTTCTCCCGCAAGATCCCGCCCGAGCTGCCGGAGATGGTGCGCGACTTCTGCCGCTACTTTCCCAAGGCGATTCGCGAGTATGAAGACCTGCTGACCGAGAATCCGATCTGGCTGGCCCGCACCAAGGGCGTGGGGATCGTCGAGCCGGAGGTCGCGATCAACTACAGCCTGACCGGCGCCTGCCTGCGGGGCTCCGGCGTGAACTACGACGTGCGCAAGGCGATGCCGTATCTCCTCTACGACCGGATCGACTTCGAGGTGCCGCTCGGTACCCATGGCGACGTCTACGACCGCTACCTGGTGCGTGTCGAGGAGATGCGGCAATCCATCCGCATCATCGAGCAATGCCTGGACCAGGTGCCGACCGACGGGCCGCTGATGGCCTACGAGTCGAACTACGTCATCCCGCCGCACGAGACGGTGATGACGACGGCCGAGGACATGCAGCGCCACTTCATCTGGGTGATCAAGGGCTTCTCGCCGCCGAAGGGCGAGGTATACCAGGCGATCGAGCATTCGAAGGGGGAGCTCGGCTACTACATCGTGAGCGATGGCTCGCCGATCCCCTACCGGTTGCGGATCCGATCCCCAGATTTCGTGAACCTGCAATCGCTGCCCTACATGGCGCAGGGCGCGATGCTGGCGGACGTGGTTGCCTTGATCGGCACGATCGATATCGTGCTCGGCTCGGTCGACCGCTAGGAGCGCGATACGTTTGCCTTCGCCGCGGTCCCACGCCAGAGAACGGTTCGCGCGAGACGAAGGCGATGAGCGGCGGTGTGCCGCGAACGGGAGTGATAGCCGAGATCGATGGACTGGGAAGCGCTGATCATAAGTTATCTGTTCGGCTTCGTCTTGCTCAACGTCCTGCTCTTGCTGATGGCCTACATGACCTGGTTCGAGCGCCGGCTGGTGGCGTTCTTCCAGGATCGGATCGGGCCGAACCGGACCGGGCCGTTCGGCTTGCTCCAACCAATCGCCGACGCGGTTAAGCTGATCAGCAAGGAGGATATCGTTCCGGCCAACGCCGACCGCCTGATCTTCCTGGTGGCCCCACTGCTCTCCTTCGTGCTGGCGCCGCTGGGAGCGCTGGTGGTTCCGTTCGGGGAGTCGATCACGCTGTTCGGCCGCCAGATCAACCTCTACGTGATCGACATCAACGTGGCCGCGCTCTACTTCCTGGCGGTCGGCTCGATGGGCGTCTACGGCATCATCCTGGGGGGCTACGCCTCGGGCAACCGCTACTCGCTGCTGGGCGCGCTGCGCTCCACCGCCCAGGTGATCAGCTACGAGCTGGTGCTCGGGCTCTCGCTGGTCGGCATCTTCATCTTGACTGGCTCGCTTAGCCTGGTCGAGATCCTGCGCGCGCAGCAGCGGACGCTGGTCCTCGGTGGGCTGGAGCTGCCCAACTGGTTCATCCTGAGCCAGCCGCTGGCGTTCGTCCTGTTCCTGATCGCGGCCGTGGCCGAGACCAACCGGGCGCCGTTCGACCTACCGGAAGCCGAGACCGAGCTGATCGCCGGCTACTTCACCGAGTACTCCGGCTTCCGCTTCTCGTTCTACTTCCTGGCTGAGTACATCAACATGATCGTGGTGTCGCTGATTGCTGCCACGCTCTTCCTCGGCGGGATCGACGGCCCGTTCGCCGACGGCATCTGGTGGCTGGCGGCGAAGGCGTTCATCTTCCTGTTCTTCTACGTGTGGCTTCGCGCCACGCTGCCGCGTTTCCGCTACGACCAGCTCATGGGGCTGGCCTGGAAGGTGCTGCTGCCGCTGGCGCTGATCAACATCGGCATGACTGGGCTGGTGCGGCTGTGGGGGATCGGGGCGCTGTGAGCCGGATGATGACCGTCTTTTCGTTGCCGGCGGAGCGGAGTTGGGAGGCTGAGATCGACCGATGGCCATCGAAGTCCTGATCTTCTACCTGCTGGCGGGGGTCGCGATCGCCGCGGCGGCCGGGGTGGTGCTGGCGCGCAACCCGGTGCACAGCGCGGTGTCGCTGGTCCTGTCCTTCGTCAACGTGGCGGCCATCTACGTCATGCTCCGGGCCGAGTTCCTGGCAGTGGCCCAGATCATCGTCTACACCGGCGCGATCATCGTGCTGGTGCTCTTCGTGCTCATGCTGGTGCAGCAGCAGGACCTGCCGGAGTTCCACGGCGGCCGTCCGCTACGGCGGGCGGTCGGCTTTCTTCTGGGGCTCGCCCTGCTGGCCGAGGTCGCAGCTGCCATTCTGACGCGGTCTCTCCGCGGGGCGCCCGGCTCCTGGACGCCGGAGGCCGTGGCGGCGGTCGGCGGGAATATCCAGGCTATCGGCCGCGAGCTCTATTCGGTCTACATGCTGCCGATCCAGGCGACGGCGCTGCTTCTGCTGGCCGCGACGATCGGCGCGCTGTTCCTGGCCCGGCCGGAGCTGATCGAGGAGCGACTGGCGATAGCCCGCCGGCTCTTTACGATCTCGCTCGCCCACCCGCGTGGGGTCGATCCGCTGCAGCCGGTGGCCGAGCTGCCGGCACCGCAGGATGGCCAGCTCAAGCTGGCCGGAGGTGACCGGGCACTGGTGATGGCGCGCAGCGCCGAGGAGTTCACTGAGCAACCGGCCTGGGGGGAGATCCGGCGATGAGCGAGCTGACGACGGCGCACTTCCTGTTTCTGAGCGCGGCCCTCTTCATCATCGGGATGGTGGGCGTCCTCACCCGGCGCAACGTGCTGATCATCTTCATGTGCGTCGAGTTGATGCTCAACGCGGTGAACGTCAGCTTCATCGGCTTCGCCTGGGAGCAGAACGCGTTGACCGGGCAGATCTTCGCGCTCTTCGTCATCGCCGTCGCTGCCGCCGAGGCGGTGATCGGCCTGGGGATCGTCATGGCGCTGAGCCGGCGACTGGACACGGTGGACATCGACGAGGTGCGGCAGCTCCGCGAGTAGCGGTCGTCCTCCTCCGCGCCGGTGTCTCCCGCTGCTGAGCCGACAGGCAGCCCGGCGCAATAGGTGGGGAGGAACGGGAGAGTAGGGGCATGGAGTGGATCGCCGACTGGCTGTTCATCATCCCGCTGGCGCCGCTGGTCGCGGCGGCCGTCAACTTCCTGCTCGGGCGGTGGTGGATCCGTGACCGGGCGCACTGGATCGCCGTGCCGGCGGTCGGGATCTCCTTCCTGGCCAGCATCCCGGCCTTCCTAGCGGTCGCCCGCCAGCATGGGCCGCTGACCCAGCACCTGTACACCTGGATCCCGGCCGGCGACTTCCAGGTCCCGGTGACGCTCTACGTCGACCAGCTCACCGCGGTGATGCTGCTCGTCGTCACCGGGGTCAGCTTCCTGGTCCACCTCTACTCGGTTGGCTACATCGACGGCGATTCGGGGTACCATCGCTTCTTCGCGTATCTCCCGCTGTTCGTCTTCTCGATGGTGATGCTGGTGTTGGCCAGCAACTTCCTGGTACTGTTCGTCTTCTGGGAGGCGGTCGGCCTCTGCTCCTACCTGCTGATCGGCTTCTGGTTCCGCCGTCGCTCGGCGGCCGACGCGGCCAAGAAGGCGTTCATCGTCAACCGGATCGGTGACTTCGGCTTCGGCATCGGCGTGATGCTGCTCTTCGTCACGCTGGGCACCCTGAACTACGCCGAGGTCTTCGAGCGGGTCGAGACGCTCAGCGCCGGCACCGTCACCGCCATCGCGCTGCTTCTCTTCACCGGCGCCGTCGGGAAGTCGGCACAGGTGCCGCTCTTTGTCTGGCTGCCGGACGCGATGGAGGGGCCCACCCCGGTCTCGGCCCTGATCCACGCCGCGACCATGGTGACGGCCGGCATCTTCATGGTGGCGCGCACGCACCCGATCTTCGTCGCCTCGCCCACAGCGATGCTGGTGGTCGCGATCGTCGGCGCGATCACCGCCTTCATCGCCGCCACCATCGCGGTGACGCAGTACGACATCAAGCGAGTGGTGGCCTACTCGACGGTGAGCCAGCTCGGCTATATGGCGATCGCGCTCGGCGCTGGCGCCTGGATCGCCGCCATCTTCCATCTGTTCACCCACGCCTTCTTCAAGGCGCTGCTCTTCCTCGGCTCCGGCAGCGTGATGCACGGCCTGCACGACGAGCTGGACATGCGCCGGATGGGCGGCCTCAAGCGCTATATGCCGCTGACCTATTGGACCTTCCTGATCGGCGCGGCGGCCAACGCCGGCATCCTGCCGCTGGCCGGCTTCTGGAGCAAGGACGAGATCATCGTCGGCGCCTGGGTCGCGGGCTACCCGGTGATCGCTCTGATCGCGCTGGCGGCGGCCTTCTTCACCTCGCTGTACATGTTCCGGGCCGTGTTCATGACCTTCCACGGTGAGGAGCGGTTCGACCGGGCGCACCTGCACCCGCACGACCCGCCCTGGACGATGTCGGTGCCGCTAGTCGTCCTGGCGGCCGGCGCCGCGCTGGCCGGCTTCGTCGGCGTGCCGCCGGAGCAGGGCTGGTTCCACCATCTGCTCGAGCCGGTGTTCGAGGGGACCGCGCACCATGAGGTGAGCCCGGTGACCACGCTGGCATTCGGCGCGATCTCGACCGTGATTGCCCTGGCCGGGCTCTACGCGGCAGCCGCGGCCTACGTGCTCGGCGCCATCTCGCCGGCCGCCGTTGCCGAGCGACTCGGCCCGCTCTACCGGCTGGCCTACAACAAGTGGTACTTCGACGACATCTACCAGCGGCTGATCGTCGAGCCGGCGCGTGGCTTCGCCACCTTCTTGTGGCGGCAGATCGACGTCGGCATCATCGACGCGGCCGTCAACGGCGCGGCCAGCCTGGTGGTGTGGACCAGCCAGCTCTGGCGCCGGGCCCAGACCGGCCTAGTGGCTAACTACGTGCTGGCCATCGCGCTCGGCACCGTGATCATCGTCGGCGCGTACCTAGTGGCCGGCAGCAATCTGTTCAGGTAGGGGAGCGAAGCGGTGGATCAGATCCCGATCCTCAGCCTGATCACCTATGCGCCGCTGATCGGCGCGCTCATCCTGTTCCTCTGGCCGGGCGCGACGGGGCGCGCGGTGCGCTGGATCGCGCTGCTCGGCACCGGTGTCTCCTTCGTCCTCTCGCTGGCCATGCTCGCCGCCTTCGACCGCTCGGCTCCTGGCATGCAGTTCACCGAGTTCATCGACTGGCTGCCTGGGCTGGGGATCGCCTACCGGCTGGGCGTGGACGGCATCAGCGCGCCGCTGGTGGTGCTGACGACGCTGCTGAGCCTGATCTCAGTGGTCGCCTCCTGGGACCCGATCCAGCGGCGGGTGCGCGAGTACTACATCTCGCTCCTGCTGCTCGAGACCGGTATGCTCGGCGTCTTCGTCAGCCTCGATCTCTTCCTCTTCTACATCTTCTGGGAGGTCATGCTGATCCCGATGGCGCTGATCATCGGGATCTGGGGCAGCGAGAACCGGGTCTACGCCGCCGTCAAGTTCTTCCTCTACACGCTGGCCGGCAGCCTGCTGATGCTGGTCGGCATCGTCGCCGTCTACCAGGCGTACTTCGAGCAGACCGGGGTGCGCACGCTCAACGTGCTGGAGCTGGCCCAGGGCACCTATGGGCAGGCGTTCCAGATGTGGGCCTTCGCGGCCTTCTTCCTGGCCTTCGCCATCAAGATCCCGATGTGGCCCTTCCATACCTGGTTACCGGATGCTCACGTCGAGGCCCCGACAGCCGGGTCGGTGATCCTGGCCGGCATCCTGCTGAAGATGGGCGGCTACGGCTTCCTGCGCTTCAACCTGCCGCTCTTCCCGGACGCGACGCGGGCCTGGGCGCCGTTCATTATCGTGCTCTCGCTGATCGCGATCATCTACGGCGCGCTGGTGGCGCTCGTGCAGCCGGATCTCAAGAAACTGGTGGCCTACTCCTCGGTGAGCCACATGGGCTTCGTGACCCTCGGCATCTTCGCGCTGAACGCGCAAGGGCTGTACGGCGCCATGATCGTGATGATCAGCCACGGGCTGGTCACCGGTGCCCTGTTCCTGCTGGTCGGCATCCTCTACGAGCGCGCGCATACCCGGCAGATCAGCGCCTTCGGTGGGCTGCACCGCTCCATGCCGGTCGCAGCGGCCTTCTGGGGCCTGTTCGCGTTCGCCTCGCTGGGGCTGCCGGGGCTGAGCGGCTTCGTCGGCGAGTTCCTCGCCATCCTCGGCGGTTTCCGGGTCTACCGCTGGGCCGGCGTGATCGCCATGTTCGTGGTCATCCTGGCGGCCTGGTACATGCTCTGGGTGCTGCAGCGCATCGTGATGATGCGCGCGCCGGGTGAGCCGCCGGACCCCGACGACCCCGAGCTGCGGCTGGCCACCGCGCACGCGGTACCGCCGGCAGCGGGCGGCGCCGGCCCGCACGAGCACGCGGTCGATCCGCGCACCTTCCCGGACGTGAACTGGAAGGAGCTCCTGACGCTGGCGCCGCTGGCCGTGCTGACGGTCTGGATCGGTGTCTATCCGGGCTATCTCATGCGCATCCTGCGGCCGGCGATCGAGCAGGTGCTGACGGGTTTCGGCCGGATCGGGTTCTGAGGAGAGAGCCGTGCCGGTGCAACTGGTTGCTCCAGATTGGTCGCTGCTGGTCCCGCCGCTGGTGGTGCTCGGGACGATCCTCGTGCTCCTCGCTGCCGACCTGGTGCTGCCGCGCGAGCGGCAGGCGGGGCTGACGGTGGTGGCGCTGCTCGGGCTGGCGCTGGCCCTGGCCTCGCTGCTGACCATCGACTGGTCGGCTGGTGCGACCACCTTTGGCGGCATGTACCGAGCCGACTCCTTCAGCCTCTTCGTCTCGCTGGTCGCGCTGGTCGCCGGTATCCTGTCCATTCTCGTCTCGGCTGGCTATGTCGAGGCGGGGATCGAGCCGGGCGGCATGGCGCTGGCCGAATACCTCTCGCTGCTGCTCTTCTCGGTGCTGGGCACGATGCTGGTCGGCGCGGCCGGGGACCTGCTGATGATCTTCCTCGGCATCGAGATGAGTTCGCTGGCCGTCTACGCGCTCACCGCCTTCGCCCGCCGGAGGCTGACGTCGATCGAGGGCGCGCTGAAGTACTTCCTGCTGGGCGCCTTCGCCACGGCGATCTTCCTCTACGGGATCGCCTGGGTCTACGGCCTGACGGGCAGCATCATGCTTGGCGACATCGCCGCCGCGCTCCGGGGCAGCGTGCAGGGTGACGCGCCAGTCGAGGCCTCGCTGCTGCTGGCGCTGCTCCTGCTGGCCGTCGGGCTCGGGTTCAAGGTGGCGGCGGTGCCGTTCCACATGTGGACCCCCGACGCCTATCAGGGTGCCCCGACGCCGGTCTCGGCCTATATGTCGGTGGTGCCGAAGGTGGCCGGCTTCGCGGCCATGGCGCGGGTGCTGGTGCAGGGATTGAACCCGTTGAGCCAGCAGTGGCTGCTCCTGATCGCGATCCTGGCCTTCATCACGATGGTCTACGGCAACGTGGTCGCCATCGCCCAGCGCGACGTCAAGCGGATGCTCGGCTACTCCTCGATCGGCCACACCGGCTATATGCTGGCCGGCCTGGCAGCCTTCACCAGCCTGCAGCCCGGCGACCGCAGCGTGAGCAGCCTGCTCTTCTACTTGTTCGCCTACGCCTTCATGAACATCGGCGCCTTCGGCGTGGTGGCCTGGCTACAGGAGCGCGGGCAGGGTGTCAACCTAGAAGACTTCCAGGGGCTGGCCGCGCGCAGCCCGCTGGCGGCCATCGCGATGACGATCTTCATGCTCTCACTGATGGGCATGCCACCGCTGATCGGCTTCTACGCCAAGTATTACGTGATCCTGGCGCTGATCGAGGCCGGGCTCCTCTGGCTGGCGGTCGCCATCGTGATCATGAGCGCGGTGTCGGCCTTCTTCTACCTGCGCGTCGTGGCGGTGATGTACTTCAACGAGCCGGCCGGAGCCTGGCAGGTGGCGCGGACGCCGCTGCTCGGCGCCGGGCTGGCGGTGATGGCGCTGGGCAACCTCGCGCTGGGGCTGTTCTCCGGCCCGGTGCTCGACCTGGCCCAGCGCTGGGCCCTGGCCTTCGCCTAGCACAGTTCCCTGCCCATGCTCACCGCTCTGGGTGCGCTCCCTATAGCGGGAACTGTTAAAAAGCCGGCGGATCTCTGCCTCGGAGACGACTCGTACCTGCGGATCGGAGTGTGCACGCATGCACGCTGACTCCCTCGCCCGCGAGCTGGCGGGGCTGATCTCGGACTACCTGGTCGGCGAGCTAGATTTTGGCTCGTTCGAGCAGGCTTTTGTCGGGCTGACCTGGAACGCGCACCAGTTGGGGGACGCTTCGCTGGATGAGGCGGTCAAGGACATCGAGCACGCACTGGTGCAAAGTCGAGCCCACGTCTTCAATGAGACGGGATTCCGCCGCTGGCTAACGGACGCGCTGCACAAGCTAGCCGTTCGCACCTAACGACCTGGCAGCTCTTCGCAGCCCGGCCTAGATCCATTGCCCCGGCAGTATACATGAGCGTACGTATGCAAAGAACGGTGGTACCATGCGTTGGCGCGCTCTGGCCATCTGTCAGCGATCAAGCGGCAGCCGCTGGGGCTGAACCCTCGCTCTGGCCCACGGATCACCGATCGCGTCCAGCCGCTGGGGCAGCGTGCGGATCGTAAAGTGCTCCGGGCGCACCTGGCCCTCCTCTACCTCCTCCCAGGCCAGCGGGGCCGAGGCCGGGGCTCCGGGCCGGGCGCGCAGGGTATACGGGGCCGCGGTGTTGCGCGCCAGGCTGTTCTGGGCGTGGTCGATCGTCACCCGCTCGTCCTCATCGTGGGTCGCCCCATCGCCGGTGGCCACCAGATCGGGATGCTCCCGGCTCAGCTCCTCGGCCAATCGATGCACCCACTCCCGGACCTCCTCTACCGGGTGAACCGCCTCCAGCGGGAGGAAGAGGTGCAGCCCGGAGCCGCCGCTGGTCTTGGGCAGAGCAGCAAGCTTCTCCCGGGCCAGCCGCTCGCGCACCAGCAGCGCGACCCGGAGCACGCGCTCGTAGCCGGCCCGTGGGCCGGGGTCGAGGTCGAAGATCGCCCAGTCAGGCTTATCCGGCTGCTCGGCCGGAGCGTGCCACTGGTGGAACTCGATCGCGCCGCGGTTGGCGTACCAGATCAGCCCGGCGACGTTGTCAATCAGCGGGAGGCGACGCTCCTGCCCGGTCGTCTGCGGCTGGTAGGGGGCCGTGCGCAGCCAGCCGGGCAGGCGCGCGGGCGCGTTGCGCTGGTAGTGGCCGGGCCGTTCGATGCCATCGGGGAACACGCGCAGCGTCACCGGGCGGCCGCGCAGGTAGGGCAGCATGACCGGACCAACGCGGCGGTAGTAGTCGAGTAGATCGCGCTTGGTCAGCCCGTCGGCCGGCCAGAGCACCTTGTCCAGGTGCGTGACCTCGACCTCGATCCCGTCGAGCTCCCAGACCTCCCCTCTGGACGCGCGGCGTGCCATCGCGCTGCTCCCTTGCTTTGCTCAAGCCTTGCCTCGCCCGGAATCATGCTCCATACTCGGCCCAGCGGGCCACGCGAGCATACAATCGACAGCTGGGCATGCATACGATGGACATCGGCGTCGCCAGGCCCGAAGAGCTGCCGGCCATCGTCTCACTGTGGAACGAGACCTTCGGAGCGTCCTACCCGCTGCGCCTGGAGGTGCTCCAGCAGCTCTACCGCAGCCGGTATCAGGACTCCGAGCTGGTCCTGGTCGCCCGCGACGGCAGCCGGCCGGTCGGCGTCATCGCCGGCAAGGCGCCCGAGGTCTCCTGGCTCCCTCCGGACGTCGGCTTTGTGAGCTACATCGTTGTGGCGCGAGCATACCGGGGCCAGGGGATCGGGCGGGCGCTCTACGAGCGCCTGGCCGGGCGGCTGGTCGAGCGTGGGTGCCGGCACGTCTGCTTCGGGAGCGACCCGGCGCACCTGCTGCCGGGCGTCCCGCAGGAGGCACCGCCGGAGACCTGGACTTTCCTGCGGCGGATCGGCGCCCGGCCGAGCGAGACGATGCACGACCTGCTGCTCGACCTGCGGCTCCCGCTACCCCCACGCGCGGGGCGGGCCCGGATGCGGGTCGCCGGCCCGGCGGAGGCGCTCGCCTTCCTCGATCGCGTCTTCCCCGGTCGCTGGCGAGCCGATATGGAGGAGCACCTGGCGGCCGGCGGCACCGTCCTGGCGCTGGACGTCGAGGGCCGGATGGCCGGCTTCGCTGGCGTCTATCTCCCGGGCCAGCCCTGGATCGGGCCGAGCCAGTTCTGGAGCGCCGCGCTCCCCGGCCCGGCCGCCGGGCTAGGTCCGCTGGGTCTGGAGCC
>BEIC01000037.1 GCA_002898875.1 bacterium HR26 | reverse complement strand
CGGAGCTTCCCCTTCAGCTCGGGGTAGACCGCGTAACCGCGCTGCACCCGCTCGGCCATGTACGGGAGCACGCCGCCGAGGTGAGTCTGGATCAGCGTCAGGCCGGGGAAGCGGTCGAGCACGCCCCCAAGCACCATCCGTACCGCCACCAGGGTCGTGTCGTAGGCGAAGCCGAGCAGCGCGACTAGCCGGTACTCGCTCAAGTACTCAGCGAAGGCCGGCGCCGTCGGGTGGACGACGATCGGCGCGTCCAGCGCCTCGGCTGCCTCGTAGATCGGCCAGAACTTGGGGAGATCGACCGGCTCGCCGTTGACGTTGGAGAAGATCATGGCGCCGACCAGCCCGAGCTGGCGTACCGCGCGCTCTAATTCCTTCGCCGCCTCGTCAGGCGCCTGCAGGGGCAGCGTTGCGAAGAAGCGAAAGCGCTCCGGGTACTGCCGCTGTAGCTCGGCGTACTCGTCGTTGACCAAACGGGCCAGGGCGATGCCGCGCTCCGGCCGCTCGACGTGCACCCCCGGTGTGGTCAGCGACATCACCGAGAGGTCGATCCCAGCGGAGGCCATGTCGGCTAGCCGGGCCTCGACCGAGTGGTGCGCTGGAGCCAGGACGTTGTAGTCGCCAGCGTAGTGGAGCACGAGTTGCCCCGCGTCATCGACACCGACCGAGGCGTGGTCGCTGTGGCGCTGGATCTCGGCTAAGTACCCTGAGGGGTAGAAATGGGTGTGTACGTCGATGCGCACCGTTGCCTTCGCTCCTCCCTGCATAGCCTGCGGCCCGACGCCGGGCGTAGCCTAGCACGAAGGGGCGACCTGTGGAAGCCTCGAGCCGTTGGACGACGTGATCTCGTCAGCGGTTGGCCTCGAGCAGGCGGATGCCGAGCAGCGCCGCCCCGGCCCGCGCCCGCTCGAGCGAGCCGGCCGCCACTATCCCGAGCGACCCGTCCGGGAGCGAGTAGATCTCCCCGACCCTCGTGAACCCCGCCTTGAGAATGCCGCGGGCCGAAGCGATGTTCGGCGCGTCATGTCCGATCCAGAACCGGCTGGCTTCTCCCTCTTGCTTCAGGATGGCCTGCAAGAGTCGCGGGTAGATGCCTCGGCCGCGCCAGCCCGGCAGCGTGACGAAGTCCCACAGGTAGCGGTTCCCCGGCGGTACCGAGAAGGCGATGCCCAGCGCGCCTATGGATGCACTCCTGGTGGCCACCCAGCCGTAGGCCACCGGCGTCCCGTCCAGCCGTGCCAGGTAAGGCCGGTGCCCAGCGTCAACGCGAGCCTGCACCTCACCCACGGGGAGGCCGCTCAGCTCGGCGAGCAGGTCGAGCTCGCGCGCGAACTCGATCGTGAGGCCGGGCAGAGCAGGGAGTTCGACCAGCGGATCGCCCCGCCACCAGGTGTAGAGCGGCCCGGCCGGCTCTCCTGGAAGGGAACCTTCTCCCCAGGGAAGAGATCGACTCATCGAGTTTCCGTCGCGCTTCCGGCAGGGGTTGGCTGGAGCGCATCGCGGTGGCGCTCCGGCTCCTGGAGCGCCGGGTGGGTCGCGTAGACGCCGCGGTACTGCGGTGGCAGCAGCCGGGCGATCGCCAGCATGATCTCCTCTGCCACCTCGTCCAGCTCCCGGCGCCGCCCGGACTCGTCGTGCGTGGCGATCTCGAAGGGTGTACCGATCCGCACGGTCACTCGCGGCCAGCCCCGGCCGCGTACCCGGCCCTTGTAGCCGTTGAAGGGCAGCACCTCGGTGCCGAAGATCGCGGTCGGGATGATCGGCACGCCCGCGCGCAAGGCCAGCAGCGCCACTCCGGGGTGCGGAGCGGTGAGCCCGCCGGTGATGCTCCGCGTCCCTTCCGGGAAGATGCCGACCAGCATGCCCTCGGAGAGGAGCTTCTCGGCGTGGCGCAGCGCCGACCGGTCCGGCTTGCCTCGATCCACCGGGAAGGCGCCGGACTGGCGGACGAACCAGCGGATCACCGGGATGCTGAACAGTTCCTTCTTCGCCATGAAGAGCACCGGCCGGGTATAGGCGGCGATGATCAGCACCGGGTCGGCGTTGTGGAGGTGGTTGGCGACCACCAGCGCCGGCCCGACCGGCGGCACGTGCTCGAGCCCTTCGATCCGGAAGCGGATCAGCAGCCGAAGGGTCGGGACGACGAACACGCGCGCGGTCTTGAAGATCAGCGTCTTCAACCGCCGGCGCGGTGAGAGTCGCCACGCCTCCGGGATGTCAACCGTGCTGCGCACAGCCGTACCGCTCCTCGATCAACCGGAGCACCAGCTCGACAACGTCCTGGACGCTGCGCCCATCGGTCTCGATCACCACCGCGTCCTCCGCCGGCCGCATCGGCGCTACCGCCCGCTCGGCATCGCGCCGGTCCCGCTCCGCCAGCTCGGCTTTGACCTCCTCCAGCGAGACCATGACGCCGCGCGCGGCCAGGTCTCGCTGTCGCCGGCGCGCGCGCTCCTCCAGGCTCGCGTCGAGCCAGATCTTCACCGGCGCGTCCGGCATCACAACCGTCCCGATATCGCGCCCCGCCATTACCACCCGCCCCGATCGCCCGATCTCGCGCTGGAGCCCGAGCAGCGCCGAGCGGACCTCACGATAGGCGGCCACCTGCGACGCCGCCCGGTCGATCTCCGGCGCCCGGATAGCCCAGGTGACGTCGCGATCGTCCAGCCAGACATCGTAGAGCCGGCCGTCCTGTTTCGAGGGCGGCGTCACCCGGATCCGGAGCTCGCGCGCCAGCCTCGCCAGCGCAGCCTCGTCATCGAGCGCGACGCCGTTCTCCAGCGCGACCAGCGCCAGGGCGCGGTAGACGACTCCGGTGTCGAAGTACAGGCCACCGATCCGGCGTGCCACCTCAGCCGCGACGGTGCTCTTGCCGGCCCCGCCCGGCCCGTCGATCGCGACGACGATCGGGGAGTCGCGGCAATGCTCGATCGCCACGTCCAGCTCCGTAGAAGTAGCGGCGAGGCCTTCCGCCCGGTGGCCGGCCGCCGCCTCGGGTCACCGGCCGATCCTGCCCGTCGCGGAGCGGCCGCGGCGGACCGCCGGTCGGCGGTGTCAACCCCACGGTGCGAAAGAGGGCATCCAGCTCGCCCTGCGTCAAATCCCGCCAGGCCCCCGGCTGCAGCCCGTTTAGGCGAAGCGGACCGACCCGGGTTCGCACCAGCCGGAGCACAGGATACCCCACCCGCTCGAACATCCGCCGCACGATCCGGTTCCGACCTTCGTGAATCACCACCCGAAAGACCGTGCCGGCCTCTTCGGTGCGGATCGGCTCGATCCAGCGCACAGCGACCGGGCGCCCGCCGACGGTCACCCCACGCCGGAGCTGGTCGATCACGCTCGGCGGCGGGAAGCCGTCGACCAGCACCTCGTACTCCTTCTCCAGCTCGTAGCGCGGGTGGGTGATGCGATAGATCAGGTCGCCGTCGTTGCTGAGCAGAAGAAGGCCGGAGCTGTCGCGGTCGAGCCGGCCTACGGGCACGACCCGCTCCGGCACGTCGACCAGGTCGAGCACGGTCCGCCGGCCTCGCTCGTCGCTGGTGGTCGTGATGTAGCCGACCGGCTTGTGCAGGATGAGATAGCGCCGGCGTTCCGGCCGCAGTGGCCGTCCGTCGACCCGGATGTCCTGTCGCTCCGGATCGACGCGCACGCCCATCTCGCGGATCACTGTCCCGTCCACCGTGACCCGGCCCGCTCGAATCAGCTCTTCCGCTTTGCGGCGCGATGCCACGCCATGCTCGGCGAGGACGCGCTGCAGCCGGCGCTCCATCGCGTGCGC
The DNA here is from genome assembly GCA_002898875.1 of bacterium HR26. Taxonomy (GTDB): domain Bacteria; phylum Chloroflexota; class Chloroflexia; order Thermomicrobiales; family Thermomicrobiaceae; genus Thermalbibacter. The sequence continues at coordinate 11,277 of BEIC01000037.1, read as the reverse complement.
TCCTACCGTCAGGACCCGCAGCCCCTACGACACCGGCGCGAACCGGTCGGCCGCGTACAGGGGCAGTCTGAGCACTTCCTGTCCTCTCACCAGCAATACTACTGTACCCTGCTGCCACTGCGCACGGTCAGGATGCGCGGAAGGGACTTCGAAACGCACCTCCAGCGCCGCCGCGTCCTCGCGGGTGAGCAGCAGGGTGCGGCTGGTCGCGAGCGTCAGGCCCCGTTCCCGCAGGGCGGCATCCAGCGACGCGAAGCCGCCATCCGGCGCCACCCGGACCCAGGCCAGGTGCCGGTCGAGCCAGTCGAGCAGCGCCTGCGTATCGGCGTACCGGTCCTGGCTCCCGAGCACGACGGTGACGACGCGCGCGTCCCCGCGCCAAACGGCGACGACGAGGCACTGGCCAGCCGCCGGTGTGGTCCCGGTCTTCACCCCATGCACGCCCGGCAGCCCGAGCCACTGGTTGGTGCTGGAGAGCGTCACCTCGCGAGGATTCGGCCCCTCGATCCGCACACTCGCTGTGGGGAGCGAGACGATCCGCTCCAGCGCTGGCTCCTGGAACAGCGCTTCGGTCGCGATTGCCAGATCGCGCGCCGTCACGACCTGACCCGGCATGTCGCGCCCATCAGGGGCGACGAACCAAGAGTGTCGCATGCCCAGCTCCCGCGCCAGCCGGTTCATCTCGGCCACGAACCGCTGGCGCGCGGCCGTCTCGGTCGACGCCCCTAGCCGCTGGCCGGCGGCTCGCGCCAGCGCGTTCGCCGCGTCGCCGCCCGAGGCGACCAGCAGCCCGGTCAACAGCCCCCTGACTGAGAGCCGATCCCCCGGAGCCAGCCCCATGTTGGCGTAGACGGCCGGGTCGACCAGGTCGCCAGACTGGATCTCGACCACCTCGTCGAGGTCGAGCGTGCGCGCGACGACCAGCGCGGTGACGATCTTAGCCGTGCTGGCCGGGGGAAGCGGCTCGTCCGGGTTGTCCGCGTAGAGCAGCGCCTGGTTGGTCAGGTCGACCGCGATGGCGGCCCTCGCCGTTAGCTGCGGCGGCTCCAGGGCCGTGACGACTTGCGGCCACGAGCCCCCACCGTCCGCACGGGGCGTCTCCAAGAGCTGGGCGGAGCCTGTCACACCCGGCACAGCCCGCTGCGGACGCGCTCGCTGGAGGTGGAGCGAACCCGGCTCCAGAGCGGTGTGCCCGGTGGCCGTGGGGCCCGGCCCGCTGGACGAAGGTGCTGCTCGGCCTGGCGGCGACCAGCTCAAGGCGAGGACGACGCAGAGTGCCAGCAGCAGCGCGAGCGGGAGCGAGCGCCCGCCTCTCTGGCGCCGTCGAGCCATTTCACGCTGCTGGCCGGAGTCCCCCACCATGGTGTACCCTGCACTCTGGCCACCCAGGAGCGATTGTACCGGCCGGGTGGGCGGCAGTCGGAGGGACGGCGTACGGAGAGGATGGGCGCACGGTGGGAAGCGTCGACGCTGAGCGCGAGCTGATCCGCCAGGTCGTGCGCGAGCTTCCAGGATACCAGCCGGTCGACAGCCTGGAGTCGATTGCGCGCGAGACCGGCCACACCGTGCATTCGCTGATCAAGCTCGACGCCAATGAGAATCTATACGGCCCCTCGCCGCGCGTGCTCGAGGCTCTGACCCGCCCCGACGACTATCACCTCTACCCCGATGCTTCCCAGCAGGCCGCCCGCCAGGCGCTGGCGGCCTACACCGGGGCCGATCCGAATCGCATCATTGTCGGCAACGGCTCCGACGAGTTGATCGACCTGCTGTTGCTGGCGACGATCGAGCCCGGCGACGAGGTGATCGTCCCGGTGCCGACGTTCGGCGTCTATCTCGCCCGTCCACCGCTCTTCGGCGCCACTGTCCGGGCCGTGCCGCGACGGGACGACTTCGACCTCGATCTCGAGCAGATCGAGGCGGCGATCGGCGAGCGGACGAAGCTAGTCTTCCTCGCCTCGCCGAACAATCCCACCGGCAACCTCGTGAGTTCCCAGCAGCTCGTGCGCCTGCTCCGCACCGGCGTGCTCGTCGTGCTGGACGAGGCGTACTTCGAGTTCGCCGGCCGCACCCTGCTGCCGCTGAGCCGGGAGTTCGACAACCTCGTCGTGCTACGCACCTTCAGCAAGTGGGCTGGGCTCGCCGGCCTCCGCATCGGCTACGGGATCTTTCCGCCAGCGCTCGCCGAGGCGCTCTGGCGGGTCAAGGAGCCGTTCAATGTGAACACCCTCGCCCTGCGCGCCGTTGAGGCGGCTCTCGCCGACCTCTCGGTGCAGATGCAGAAGGTCATCCGGATTCGCCTGGAGCGGGGCCGGCTCTTCCGGGGGCTGCGCCGGCTCGACTTCCTGCAGCCGTACCCATCACGCGGCAACTTCATCCTGTGCCGGGTCACTCGCGGCGATGCCCACGACCTGCACCGGCGCTTGCTGGCGCGCGGTATCCTGGTTCGCAAGTACGACGATCCCCTTCTGCGCCAGTACCTGCGCATCACGGTGGGGTTGCCCGAGCACACCGATCGCCTGCTCCAGGCCCTGCGCGAGATCGCGACCGAGGTGGAGTCATGACGCGCCAGGCCCACATCGAGCGGGAGACAGGCGAAACCTCGGTGACGGTGTCGCTCGTGCTCGACGGATCGGGCCAGGCGGACATCGCCACCGGTATCGGTGCGCTCGATCATGTCCTGGCGCTCTTCGCTCGCCACGGGCTCTTCGACCTGACTGTCCGGGCGCGGGGAGATCTGCACATCGATCCGCATCACACCACCGAGGACGTCGCGATCTGCCTGGGGCAGGCGCTGCGCGAGGCGCTCGGCGACCGCCGGGGCATCCGGCGCATGGCCGACGCGGCCGTGGCCATGGACGAGTCGCTGGCGCACGTGGCGGTCGACCTTGGGGGGCGCGGCTACTACGTCCAGCGCGAGCCGTTCCTGCCGCAGCCGTTCGGCCAGCTCGACACGGACCTGGTGCGTCACTTTCTGGAGACCCTCGCCCACGAGGCCAGGATGAACCTCCACCTGGTGACGCTCTACGGCAGCAACTCTCATCACCAGGTGGAGGCGGTCTTCAAGGCACTGGGCCGTGCGCTCGACGCCGCCACCCAGTTCGACCCGCGCCTAGGCCAGCAGTTGCCGACCACCAAGGGCCACATCGAGACCGGCTGATACCCCTCTCCAGCGCTAGGGATGTGAAAAAAAGAGAAGGCCAGCGGCTGGCAGCGCAGTGGCCCGCCGCGTGCTCCCATGAGCAGGCAGTTCGAGCCATCGCTACTCGATGCCCAGCGCCTGCCGTTGGATCACCATCAACTCGCCGATCCCTCGCTCGGCCAGGTCGAGCAGCTCTTCCAGCCGGCTTCGCCCGAACGGCGTGGTCTCGGCCGTTCCCTGGATCTCGACGAGTTCCCCGCGGTCGGTCATGACCACGTTCATGTCGACTTCGGCCGCGCTGTCTTCCTCGTACTGGAGGTCGAGCCTGGCCTCTCCATCCACGACCCCGACACTCACCGCCGCTACCTGGCGGACGATGGGCAGGCGCGGCAGCACCCCTGCCGTGACCAGCTCCTGCAGGGCTTGATACAGGGCCACCCAGCCGCCGGTGACCGCTGCCGTCCGGGTGCCGCCGTCGGCCCGGAGCACGTCGCAGTCGATGATGATCATGCGCTCCCCGAGCGCGTCGAGATCGACGGCCGCGCGCAGCGAGCGGCCGATCAGTCGCTGGATCTCGGCCGTTCGGCCTCCGGGGCCGGCGCGCTCCCGGGGGATGCGCTCGCGGCTGCTGCGCGGCAGCATGCCGTACTCCGCCGTCACCCATCCCCGCCCGCTGCCGGCGAGGAAATTCGGGACGCGCTGCTCGACCGTGGCCGCGCAGATTACATGGGTATCGCCGAGCGCGATGAATGCTGATCCCTCGGCGTACGGCAGGTACCCCGGGATGATCTCGACCGGCCGCAGCTCATCGTTGCGGCGGTTGTTCGGACGACCCCGCTGCGCGATCTCCGCCATGCCGCTCCCCTCGTGCCTGCGCGCGACGCCGCGCGATCGCCTCGAGCCGTGCCGCCAGCTCGCGCTCGAAGCCGCGCCCGGTCGGCCGGTAGTATCGCCGGCCGGCCAATCGCTCGGGCAGATACTGCTGGGTACCGATGGCGCCTGGCTCGTCGTGCGCGTAGCGGTAGCCGCGCCCGTAGCCGAGCTCGCGCATCAGCCTCGTCGGCGCGTTGCGCAGGTGCAGGGGCACCGGGTCGTTGCGCGTCTCGGCCACGTCGCGCTGGGCGGCACCGTAGGCCTGGTAGAGCGCGTTGCTCTTCGGCGCCAGGGCCAGGTAGACGGCGGCCTCCGCCAGCGCCAGCGCGCCTTCCGGCATGCCGATGAAGTGGACTGCCTGCTGGGCCGCCATCGCCACCACCAGCGCCTGCGGGTCGGCCAGGCCGATATCCTCCGAGGCGGCCCGCACCAGCCGGCGTGCGACGTAGAGCGGGTCGTCGCCCCGCTCCAGCATCCGCGCCAGCCAGTAGAGCGCGGCGTCGGGATCCGAGCCGCGGATCGACTTGTGCAGCGCCGAGATCGTGTCGTAGTGCGCGTCGCCCACGCGGTCGTAGACCGCCATGCGCTGCATGGCAGCCTCGCGGACGAGCCGCTCGGTGATCAGCCCGTCATGCGCGCCGACCGCCGCCAGCTCCAGCGTGTTCAGGGCAAAGCGCGCATCGCCGTTCGCCAGGTTGACCAGGAGATCAAGCGCAGCCGGCTCGATCGTCAGTCCCTGCCCGCCGAGCCCGCGCTCGGCGTCGTCCAGCGCCCGCTCGACGATCGCGCGGATCGCCTCGTCGTCGAGCGCCTCCAGCACCACCACGCGCGAGCGCGAGAGCAGCGGGGAGTTGACCTCGAACGACGGGTTCTCGGTGGTGGCGCCGATCAAGATGATCGTCCCGTCTTCGACGTAGGGCAGGATCGCGTCCTGCTGCGCCCGGTTGAAGCGGTGGATCTCATCGATGAAGAGGATGGTGCGCTGCCCGTGCATGCCCAGCCGCTCGGTTGCCTGCTGCACCTCTCGCCGGAGGTCAGCGACGCCGGCGGTGACCGCCGAGAGCTGGACGAAGTGTGCCCGCGTCATGCTGGCGATGATCCGGGCGAGCGTCGTCTTGCCGCTGCCCGGTGGCCCCCAGAGGATCAGCGAGCTGAGCTGATCCTGCTCGATCGCCCGGCGGAGCAGGGTGCCGGGGCCCACCACCCGATCTTGGCCGACGAGCTCGTCGAGCGTGCGGGGGCGCATCCGGTCGGCCAGCGGCGCCTTGCGCTTGAGCTGCTCGCGGCGGTTGGCCTCAAACAGATCCATGCTCGTCGTCCTGTTCACCGCTCATCTGGTCGACCAGCCGGTGCAGCTGCTCGATGCGGGCATCCAGCTCCTCGATGGAGCGGATGCCCAGCTCGACCAGGTCCTCGCGGAGCTCCTCCAGCCGATCCAGCTCCAGCAGCAGCTCGTGCAGCGAACGCTCGTCGTCGCGCATATGTCACCTTCGCTATCGCAGCGTGGCCCAGACCAGCACGCTGAACGCCAGCGCGGCCACGGCTCCGTACTCCGCCACATCCCGTAGCTTGACGCCGCGTTGCACCTGGACCAGGATCACCCCGGCGAGCAGGTAGAAGAAGACCAGCAGCACCGCCCCGCCCAGCCAACCGGTAGCGCGCCAGTAGTTGAGCGCCCAGGTGATCTCGCCGAGCACCAGCCCGCCGACAACTGCGTACAGCAGCCGGCGGTCGAGCGGGATGTCCTCGGCCTCCGAAAGCTGGAGGAGGAGCAACCCGGCCAGGAGTAGCACTGCTGTCCCTGAGTAGAGACTGCGCAGCTTGTTGATGTAGATCATGGCCAGCGTCACGAGTGCTACGCCATGCACCGCCAGCGTGTGAACGACCCGGGCATAGCCACGGGCTTGCTCGTCGGCATCGTACAGGTAATGCCGTGCTCCCATGCCGGCCACGAGCGCGAGGAACGCGCCGAGCGCGATCGCCGCGATGGCGGTGAGCGAGTGGTAGACGCTCAGCAGGAGGACAGCTCCCGTGAAGGTCGTGAACGGCAGGACCCAGGCCAGTGGCAGGTCGGGGACAGGATCGTAGCGCACGCCGCGAGCCGCGGCGGTGACCCTGGCATAAAGCATCGTGCGGTCGGCGAGCTGGTACGCCACGCCGCAGGCCAGGGCCAGCGCGAGCCCGGCGAGCCAGTAGCTCCGCCCCCCGGGATCGATGATCGGGACGCTGCCGAGCGGTGGCACGGTTCGCTGGGCCAGTAGCCCGAGCGTGGCCAGCAGGATGCCGCTGGCCAGACTCAGCAGGGTCAGCCGCAGCAGAACCGCTCGATGGACGTTCGGCAGCACGACGATCTTCCTCCGGCCGCTCCGAACTCTCCTGCAATCGTAGCCGGTCGCTCGACCTCCGGCCAGCGGGAACCAGGCCTGGTCGGGCCTGTGCTTAGCCTTGACACCTGGGTTACACTATGCACACGCAGCGCTTCTCGACGATTCGACGGGTACTGCGAGGGTCTCCGGCGACAGCGCCGTCGCGGAACGGTACGGGAGCCCTCGCGACAGATCGACGCCACGGATAAGCCTGCTCCCGCGGGCGCCACGGACAGAACAGATCGGTTCAACGTGCTCTATGCGGTGAGAGGAGAGCGAGATGGCGAACCGACGCTGGTCGACCTGGGATCTGATCTATCTGGGGCTGTTGATCATCGCTGTTCCGGCCGGCATCTTCCACCTGGTTCAAGGGCGCTACGCCCAGGCCATCATGGCCGCTGCCGCAGTCGTCGTCGGCGTCGTGGTGCTGGTGACCGGGTGGCTGCGACCTGCCGAGACAGCCGTCACCGCCGCGGTTGCCCGTGCTGCGGCTCCGGTGACGCGACGGCCCACCCGGGAGCCGGAGCGGCTCCCATCCGGCCGGCTCCGCGAGTGGCTGCCGCTGAGCATCCTGGCTGGCTTCGCGGCGACTGGAGCGGCGACCACCGTCTTGATCGGTGCCTGGGGGCTCGTGGTCCGACCGCTTGCCGGGGTGCTGCCCGCCGGCTCGACCCTCCAGCGCTGGTTCGATGGGATGGCTAACAATGTGCTCACCGAAACTGCGGCTGTCAACCTGCCGCTGGCTCTCCTCGTGCACTTCGCCGCCGGTATCGCCTGGGCGATACTCTACGCTCTGTTCGTCGAGCCCAGGCTCAGCGGGCCGGGCTGGCGTCGCGGCTTGATTTTCTCCTTCGTGCCCTGGCTTGCCTCGCTCGTCGTCTTCTTCCCGCTGGCCGGCGCCGGCTTCTTCGGCCTGAACCTCGGCGCCGGACCGCTCCCGATCATCGGCAACCTGATCCTTCACCTGGTCTATGGGGCGGTGCTGGGTGAGACCTACGTCGTCCAGCAGACGCTGACCGAGACCGGGATCGGCCCTGGCCGGGAGGAGTGGATCCTCTCTCACGCCGAGCGGCTGATGGCGTGGGCGATCATCCCTGGGTTCGTCCTCGGCGCCTTGCTGGCGCTCATCGGTCGCCCGCTGATCGCGGAGACGGCGAGTAACGTGCTGGTCGCGATCCTCGGCGGGCTGCTCGGCAGCGCTGTCGGCTTGCTCATCGGGTCCTACGCCGGGCTGAGCCCAGCACAGGAGAGCAAGCCTGCCGAGCGCACGCCCTGACCTGCCGGCGCTGTACTGCCTCGTAGCTCTGCAGCGCTCCCCGTCGAATTGGCCGGGGCAGTGACTCCCGGGCCCACCGGGACTTCCCGATGGGCTACCCCGCCGAGCCGGTCGTAACGAGTCTCCGCACTTCGATCTCTCTGTCGGATGCCCCGGGAGGCTCTGCTCCGGGGGGAACAGGCGAGTGAGTAGCTCCGCGCGGGAGCAAGGAGAGCAGGGCCGCGCTCGCGGGCAGGCCGGTCTCTACCTCCGGTGGGGGAAGCCGGATGTCACCGTCGGCCGCCGCACGTAGCAAGGCCTGCAGCTCTCCTGCCGAGCGTGCCCAGTAGGCAGCGCCGGCTCGCTCCATCGCCTCGGCGTTCAGCCGGCCGTGGCCGGCGATCGGACAATAGAGCACGATCGGCAGTCGCGCAGCTACGGCTTCCAGACAGGTCAGCCCGCCCGCGCTCTGGACCAGGCAGTCCGCCGCCGCCATGTACCAGGGCAACTCGTCGGTCCAGCCAAGGACGCGGACTGTATCCAGCCCGGTAAAGCGGGTCGCCAGCCGGGAGGCGAGCGCCGCGTTCCGCCCACAGACGACCACAGTGTAAACGCCACTCGCGACCACGTCCGCTGCAATCTTCTCCAGATCGCCAATGCCCCAGGCGCCGCCAACGACGAGCGCGATGAAGTCGCGACGGGGCAGATCCAGGCGTGCGCGAGCCGCCTCGCGGTCCCGCAGTACGCGGTAGGCCGGGTTGACAAGGGGCTGCATGACCTCGACCCGGCCGTCGGCGTCGACAGCCTGCCGCGCTGACTCGCCAGAGACGACCAGGTGCAGATCGATCCCCGGAGCGGTCCACAGCCGGTGCACCCCGTAATCAGTCACGACCGCGGCACAGGGGCACCGGAGCTGTCCCTGGGTGCGAAGCTGGCCCAAGGCTGCCGTCATCAATGGATAGGTGGAGACGATCAGGTCCGGCCGGGTGAGCTCGACGAGATCAAGCAGCCGCTCGCTCCAGAGCGAGGCACACAGCCAGCGCACGGCTCGGGCCACCCGGCGCCCGTTCGAGAGCCGAACCTGCCAGTCGTAGAGCCAGGGGGCGTATCGCAGCTGCCACGGGTATGCCCACTGGAAGTAGCGGTTCAAGCGTGGACTGGCCAGTGCCAAGCCGTCGACGACGCAGGCGCAGTGACCAGCCTGGCGCAGCTCGCTCTGGATCACCGCCGCGGCGGCGTTGTGCCCGCCACCGACCGATGCCGAGAGGATCAACACGCGCCAGCTCTCGCTCGGGAGCGGCCTGGTCGAATGCGGATGCTCCGGGATTCTCAGGCTCCGCCGTCTCCGGCGGCGCACCAGGCTGATCGAGAGGAGCCCGAGCATCCCTACAGTTGTCCAGCGCGGCACCCATCCCCCTTCCCCACACAAGCTGGAGCGGCGGCTGGCCATGGGCGGTCGCCCGAGCCACCGCGCGCAATCTCACCGAATCCTAGCGATCGCCAGACGGGTGTCAACGGGAAGGAGGTACTCATCTCCACGTTGAAGGCGAAGGTGGTTCAGCAGGCCGTGGGGTTACCCAGCCGGGCCGTCACAAGCAGACCGCTCACGGCGAGCAAAGGGAGACCGCGATACGATGGCTCGACCGGTGAGGATGGAAGAAGAGGGTCGGGGATCGGTTGGCGTGCCAGCAGCCTCACGTCTCACCGCGGTAGACGCGCTCGACCAGCTCCGGGTCGAGCGCCCCAACGCGCAAAACCCTGATCGAGTCATCTGTCACCGCGACCACGGTCGAGGGCACGCCACCCGGCGAGCGTCCGCCATCGATGATCAACTCCACGCGGTCACCGAGCGCCTCTAGCGCCTCCTCAGCCGTGCAGGCCTCCTTCTCGCCCGAGCGGTTGGCGCTCGTGGTCGCGAGCGCGCCCCCCGAGGCTTCGATCACCGCCAGCGCGACCGGATGATCGGGCATGCGCAGGCCGACTGCTCGAGTGTCCCGCACGATCTCCTCGGGAAGCCAATCCTGCGCAGGCAGGACGATCGTCAGCGCGCCCGGCCAGAACGCCTCCGCAAGGCGTCGCACCCGCTCGTCGACCCGGGTAACCAGCCGTTCGAGCTGATCGAGCGATGAGATCAGCACCGGGATCGGCCGATCAAGTGGTCTCCCTTTGACCAGGTAGATGCGGGCCACAGCCTCCGGCCGGTCAACCGCCGCGCCGACACCATACACGGTGTCGGTCGGGAACACGACCAGCCCACCCTGGCGCAAGACCGAGGTCGCCAGCGTGATCGCCTGTGGATCGTCAGCTTTGACCACTCGTGCCTGTCCGGCCGCGCTCATCCGCCCAACTCCGCCTTGATCTGCTCAGCCAGTGCACGCCCGATGCCCTTGATGCCGGCCAGTTCCTCCACGCTCGCTTGCCGGATGCCCTCCACCGAGCCGAAGCGGCGCAGTAGCTCGCGTCGCCGGCGCGGGCCCACTCCGGGGATCTCGTCGAGCACTGACCGGATACTGGTCTTCGCGCGCCGCTTGCGGTGGAACGCCACCGCGAAGCGGTGGGCCTCGTCCCGGATGCGCTGGACCAGGAACAGCGCCTGCGAGTCCCGTGGCAGCACGACGGCGTCCGGCCGGTCTGGCAAGAACAGCTCCTCGTGCTCCTTGGCCAGCGCCGCGATCGGAAGGTTCAGCCCGAGCTCCTGCAAGGCGTTCAGCGCGGCGCTGAGCTGTCCCTTGCCGCCGTCCACGATGATCAGGTCGGGCATCGTTTGCCAGGCCTCGGTCTGCTCGACGTCGAGCGCCCGCCGGTAGCGTCGCCGGATCGCCTCCTGCATCATCGCGAAGTCGTTGGGGCCCTCGACCTGCTTGATCTGGAAGCGCCGGTAGTCGCTCTTCTTCGGCTTGCCGTTCTCGAAGACGACCATGCTGGCTACAGCGTTGGTACCATGGAGGTTCGAGACGTCGAAGCACTCGATCCGCCGCGGGATCCGGTCGAGCGCGAGCGCGTCGGCCAGCTCGCTGAGCGCCGCCGTCGTGCGCTGCTCGTCGTTGAGCCAGCGCACCCGGCTCTGCTCGAGGTTCTGGCGCGCGCTCTTGGCGATCATCTCGACCAGCTCGCGCCGCAGGCCACGCTTCGGCACGGTGAGCTTGACTCTGGCGCCGCGCCGCTCGGTCAGCCAGTCCCCGACGACCTCCTGATCCTCCAGCGGGTGCTCCAGCACCAGCTCGCCGGGAATCTGTGCGGCTTGCTGGTAGAACTGGCCCACGAAGGAGCTCAAGATCGCGCTCGGCGTGTCGTCGACGCGCGCGCCGCTCATTAGATAGTACTCGGAGCCGAGCAGCTTGCCGTTGCGCACGAAGCCGACCTGGACGCAGGCATCACCGCCAGCGCCCTGCGCCACCGCCAGCACGTCGAACGTCTCGTTCCGGCCGGTGATGATCTTCTGGTGCTGGAGGACGTGCTCGATCGCCTTGATCTCGTCGCGCAGCCGCGCCGCGCGCTCGAAGTCGAGCCGCTCGGCCGCCTCCTCCATCTGGCGGCGCAAGTTCGGGATGAGGTCCTCGCCCCGGCCCTGCAGGAAGAGCACCACGTTCTCGATGACCTGCTGGTACTCCTCCTGCGAGACCGCGCCGATGCAGGGCCCC
>BEIC01000036.1 GCA_002898875.1 bacterium HR26 | reverse complement strand
CCGGTTGACCGGCTGTCACTATATCTAGTACCGTCAGCGTCGACGCACCACTATATATAGTGCCCACGCCTGGAGTTGTCAAGAGGCAGGTGGCCGGATCCTCATCGACCAGGGGCGTCCCCGCTTGCGCGCGAGCGCGGCGCTGGCCGAGGATTCAGCCCAGCGAGGGAATACGCTGGACGCGACGAGCCGATCGTGCCTGCGAGGATAGGCAAGTATCTCCCGCGCTGACCCCCGAGCGGGGACCGTGAAGGGGCTCGAGCTGGATCGGGCGGCGGTGCTGACGGCACTGGCCGATGCCCGGTGGCTGGGCTGCCGGCTGGCGACGCTCAGCTCGACGCCGGCCGCGCGGCGGCTGGACGGGCGACTAGGCTTCGGGGCTGTCGCCACGCTCCGTCAGTCCGTAGCCGGCTGTGGCCGCGGGCCCAGGCGACGTGCCATCGTGACGCGATGCGGGGCGTGGTAGACTGGGCCAGTGGGCGCCAGGATCGAGCGCGCGGCGGTGAGGGAGCAGCATGGTTACGGTCGTCGATACGATCAAGGATCGGGCCGGGCTGGAGCGCAAGCTGGCCATCACCAGCTTCAATGTCGACCCCGGCCGGGCTCACATCCGGATCATCGACCCCGATGTCTGCCTCCAGTGCGAGCGGCAGCAGTGTATCAACTGCTGCCCGGCGGCCTGCTACGCGCCCCAGCCGGACGGGCGGGTGCTCTTCTCGTACGAAGGCTGCGTCGAGTGCGGCACCTGCCGGATCGTCTGCCACGAGTTTCACAACATCGAGTGGACCTACCCGCGCGGCGGCTTCGGTGTCCAGTACCGCTACGGTTAGCCCGGCCGCGATCGGTCACCTAAATGCGCCGAGCCGGGCCACGATCTGGTCGCCCGGCTCAGTCGATCTCCCAGAGTTGTCTGAACGCTAGCCGTGGGCCGCGAGCATGCCGGCCATCGCCCGGCGCACCACCTGCGCCAGCCGGGAGATGCCCTCGTCGATCTGCTCCGGCGTCACCGCGCTGTAGGAGAGCCGCAGGTGCCGCTCGCCGCTGCCGTCGCCGTAGAAGGCCGGGCCGGGGATGAAGTCCACGCCGGCCTCGCGGCACTCCGGCAGGATCGCCGGGGCGCTAATGCCCTCCGGCAGCGTCAGCCAGATGAAGAAGCCGCCGTTGGGCTTCGTCCAGCTCACGCCCTCCGGCATCTCCCGCTCGAGCGCTCGCAGCATGTGGTCGCACTTCTGCTGGTAGATACGGCGCAGCTCGTCCAGGTGCGCGCGGTACTTGCCGGTGCGCAGGTACCAGTCGGCAAGCGCGGCGCTGAAGCTGTTGCGCAGGCTGTCGACCCGGGCCCGGGAGAGCGCGGCCACCACCGGCTCGGGGCCGACGATGTAGCCGAGCCGCAAGCCCGCGGCGATGGTCTTGGAGAGCGTACCGCAGTAGAGCACGTTGCCCGGCTGGGCCAGGCTGTAGATCGTCGGCGGGTAGTTGCCGCGGAAGCGGAGCTCGTAGTAGGCATCGTCCTCGACGATCAGCAGCCCGCGCTCGTCGGCCAGCCGGGCCAGCGCCTGCCGCCGCTCGACGCTCAGCTCGACGCCGGCCGGGTTCTGGAAGGTCGGCAGCGTGTAGAGGAACTTCGGGCGCCGGCCCTCGCGCTCCAGCCGGTCGAGCGTCGCCGCGACCCGGTCGGGGTCGATGCCGTGCTCGTCGATCGGGATACCGATCATCTCGGCGCCGGCCAGCCGGAAGATCATGGTCGCGCCCATCCAGGCAGGGGCGTCGAGCAGCACGGTATCGCCCGGGTCGATCAGCGCGTCGCAGATCGTGCCGAGCCCACTGCTGGAGCCCGTGGTGATCAGGATCTGCTCCGGCTGCGCCTCGATTCCCTGGTCGCGCGCCAGCTTCTCGGCCAGCGCGGCGTTGAGCTCGTCGCTGCGGATCGGGTTCTGATAGCCGAGAGCGTCGCGCCGCTCGTGCTCGGCGAGGAACTCCGCCGCCTGCGCCATCTCGCTGAGCGGGAGGCTCGGCCAATCCGGATCGCCGTAGACGAAGGAGATGATCCCCTCAGGCGGCGTCCGGGAGGGGCGATCAGCGGATGCGGCCAGCCGACCACGCCGAGACCACCGCTCGGCCCAACGCTCGTCCATACCCTGCTCCTTTCCCCGCGCGTGGTATCCTGCCATCAGGACAACCTCAGCCCTGCCGCCTCAGTATAGCGGACGGCCTGGCGGCTGGGACGAACGGGCGTGGCAGCGCAAAGCCAGTGACATGGGGGAGGAGCATGAGCGCGAGCGTCCTGGTCGAGCAGCACTTCGTGGAGCAGATCCAGCGGGCCATCGAGCACTACCGCGGCCTGGAGCCGCAGAGCATCCCGGTCGACGACCCGGAGACGCCGGAGCTGGCGATGCCCAACCGTCTAGCGTACGCGCTCGGCTGGGTGCTGGCCAGCGCCGTGATCGGCAGCCGCTTCCGGGTCGCGGCGATCGATGTGCTGCCGGTCTACCACCCGGAGCACGGCTGGGATCGTTTCCTGGTGACGCGCCGCGTGAGCTGCGCGCTCCACGCCGACGAGCCGGCCGATAGCCGGGGCGTGCTCTGGCTGGGCGAGGAGGATGCCCCCGTGTTCACCGTCGGCGAGAGCGTGCGGCTGGCGCTGGGCACGCTCTGCCGCACCGACCCGGCCGAGGCCATCCGCCGCCTGCTGTACGCGGTACCTGCTCCCCGGCTGCGGCAGGGCGACCACAGCCGTTGCGCGCACACCTGGGGCATGGCCTACCCGACCGTCCACCGGGTCATCACCGACCTGATCGTCGACTATCCCGGCCTGATCGCCGCGCGCGAGCTGTTCATCGACGACCAGCAGGTCGATGGAGCCTACCACCCGCTCTACCTCGCGACCGGTGCCAAGCTCAAGGGCTGGACGTACGAGTACTTCCAGCTCGTCTACGGTGACCAGATCGCCTTCCTGCGCGCCGACGGCAAGCTGCTGACCTACGAGCGAGAGCCGGGCACCTGGCGCACCGTCGGCGAGCTGCCGCTCGACGACCCGGCGGCGCTGCGCGCTCGCCTGATCGAGGTGCTCCGGCTCGACGAGCCGGCGGGGGTAGCGGAGGAAGCGGCAGGCGAGGGGGAATCGGAAGAGAGCGGCGCTGCCTCGGGCACGTCTTAGCGGAGCGCGCGCAGGGCAGGGATACGTATCGCCAGGGCCAGGATCGCCAGCGAGGAGAGCGCGGCGCCCAGCGCCACCGCATGCGGCACGCCGATCCGGTCGCCGAGGAAGCCCATCGGCAGCGCGCCGAGCGGCATGAAGCCCCAGGTCAGCATGTAGATGCCCATGACCCGGCCGCGCACCTCGTCGCTCACGTTGAGGTGAAGCAGCGTGTTGTTGATCGACATGTAGGACGACCCCAGCACGCCACCCAGGACGAGCATGACCAGCGAAAGCGGCACCCAGGTCGAGTAGGCGAAGACGATGATGACCAGCCCATAGACGAAGGTCGTGACCAGGATAAAGCGTCCCTTGCGCTCGATCCGCCGGAAACCGGCGATGAACAGCGAGCCGGTGAGCGCGCCCAGACCGCCCGCGGTGTAGAGCAGCCCTAGGCCGCCGGCTCCCACATCGAGGATGTCGCGGGCGTAGACCGGCAGGAGCTGGATATAGGGGAAGACCAGGATCGTCGGGATGGTCGCCAGCAGCATCAGGCCAACCAGCACGCTACTGCGCCGCACGTAGTCGATGCCCTCGGCCAGGTTGCGGAGGAAGGGTAACCGCACCGGCATCGCTACCCGTGTTGACGGGATCTGTACGGTGTTCACCAGGGCGATTGCCAGGCAGCCGACCTGCGCGAAGAGCGCACCGCTGGAGCCGAGCGCCGCGATCAGCGGGCCAGCCAGCGATGGGCCGACGATGCGGGTGACGTTCATCCCCGCCGAGAGCAGGGCGATCGCGTTCTGGAGCCCCTCGCGCGGCACGAAGGTGGGCACCAGCGTCTGGCGGGTCGCGTTGTTGACCGCCAGCGCCGCGCCGTTGAGGAAGGCCCCCACCAGGAGGTGCCACGGGCGCGCCAGGCCGAGCGTGGCGAGGATGGCCAGCGTGAGCCCGATCGAGAGCGCGCTCGCCTGGCAGGCGACCAGCAGGTTGCGGCGGTCGAGCCGGTCGATCAGCGCGCCGGCCGGGATCGAGATGATCAGGAAAGGGAGGCCGCTGGCGAAGCCATTGAGGCCGACCCAGAAGGGGGAGTTGGTCAACTCCAGCATCAGCCAGCCGAGCGAGACCTGGAGCATCCACTGGGCGATCTGGGTCAGCACGCTGCTGACCCAGAGGAGCCGGTAATCACGGTAGAGGACGAGCGCGGCGAAGAGACCGCCTTCCCCGGGTCGAGCGCTCGCCGGCGCCACCGGGTCAGGCGTGGCCAGCCTGTGTTTCGCCATCCAGCCTGCCTCCAGGCGCCGCGCACCGCTGCGCGGCAACACGGAACCGTAGCAGACGGGGAGCGCTGGGCGCAAGAGGCGGATCATCCGCCTCACTCCGGCTGCGCGGTGGTAGGGGCGAATGGTTATTCGCCCCGGAGAGCCCTACATATCGTCACAGCCCATAGGCCGGTCGCCCGGCCGTGCCAGACGGCCATCGGCATCGCGAGGTGGCGCGGGTCTGATCACCGACATAGCCTGTGCCCCCTCACAGAAGGGACGAAGCGACGGTTACGCCTTCCGATTGCATCGGCTAGCACGGCCGGGTAGACTGGTCTGCGACTGGTCTGAAGGGAGCCGCGCGTGGCCACCATCGGGGCCTTCGAGGCCAAGGTGCACTTCTCCGAAGTGCTCGACCGTGTCGAGAAGGGCGAGCGCATCGTCATCACCCGCCGTGGGGTGCCGGTGGCCATGCTCGTCCCTATCTCCCCCCGGCGCCGCGAGCCGGAGCAGGCCATCGAGGCGTTCCGGCGCTTCCGGCGCGGCAAGCGACTCGACGGGCTCCCGCTGCACGCGCTGATCGCCGAGGGGCGCGTCGAGTGAGCCCGGCACTCGTGCTCGATGCCTCGGTGACGCTCTCCTGGGCCTTCGAGGACGAAGTATCCGAGTACACCGAGGCGGCGCTGGAGGCGACGAGCCGCCATGGCGCGCTCGTCCCGGCCCTCTGGCCGCTGGAGGTCGCCAACGGCCTGCTGGTCGCCGAGCGGCGGGGACGCCTCGCCCAGGCGGATGTGGTTGCGTTCCTCTCGCTGCTGCGGCAGCTTCCGATCGAGGTGGAGCCGGAGTTCCCGGACGAGGTCTTCGGCGAGGTGCTGGCCCTGGCGCGCGAGCACGCGCTGTCGCTCTACGACGCGGTCTATCTCCACGCGGCGATGCGGTACGCCCTGCCGCTGGCGACGCGCGACGAGTCGCTGCGGGAGGCCGCCCGGCGCGCCGGCGTGGCCCTGGCCCTGCCCGACCACCGGGCTGAGTGATGATGTTCCCATCTGCCCTCACTCCGCCTGGATGGCGGGAAGGACGAAGAGGCATCCGATCTACAGAGAGCGAGTAACGCCCATCTGGTCGCGCTGCAGCAAATCCAGGCGCTACCCTCTCACCGCTCCCGCCGATCGGACCCCCTCCCGAACCTTCGGAAGAGGGGAGTGTAAGGGCAGATCAGCCGGCCTGCCGACGGTCTTGGGGCACCCGACCCGCGCACAGCGGCGCCGGCAGCAGGGATCGGATCAGCGAGAAGGTCGTACACCTGCGGGAGGGTGTGTGGGCTAACCCTCACCAGCGGGGCGAGCAGGGCGATCTGCCCAGTCTCACACCCGCGCTGCGCCGAGACGGCGGAGCGTCGAGGTGACCAGCGCCAGGCCGCAACGCAGGGCGATGCCGGCGTACACCAGCAGGTTCAGCGGCAGCGGCGAGTGCCGCGCGTAGTGCTTGCGGTAGAAGAGGTACATCGCCCGGTAGAACTCGACGATGATACGGGGCTTGCGCCGTCCGCCGGAGCCGCCCTTGATGTGCGTCGCTCGCGCCTCTGGGTAGTAGTACACCTGCCAGCCACGGGCCTTGATCCGGTAGGCCCAGTCGAGGTCCTCCCCGTACATGAAGTAGTCCTCGTCGAGCAGGCCCGCCTGGGCCACGGCCGCCAACCGCACCAGCATGCACGCGCCGGTGACGGCGTCTACTGCCAGCGTCTCGTCCGGATCGCAGTACGTGAGGTTGTACTGGGCCAGCCGGGTGTGGTTGGGGAACCAGCGCGCCAGGCCGCTCAGCTTCCACAGCGCGCTCGACGGCGTGGGGAAGGTGCGGCGACAGGCCAGGTCGAGCCGCCCGTCCGGCAGCAGCACCTTGGGGCCGACGATCCCAGCCTCGGGGTGCGTGTCCAGGAAGCGCGCGAGCAGCCGGAGCGCGTCCGGCTCGACGAAGCAGTCGCTGTTGAGCAGCAGCACGTAGTCCTTGTCCAGGCGGCTCTCCTTCGCCGCCTGGGTGAGGATCTCGCGCAGGGCCAGGTTGTTGGCGCGGGCGAAGCCGAGGTTGCGCCCCGCCTCGATCGCGCGGGCCTGCGGATAGCGCGCACGCAGTAGCTCGAGGCTGCCGTCGGTCGAGCCGTTATCGACGACGTAGATCCCGAGCGGGCGGTCAACTGCGCTGGCGAGCAGGTGACGCAGGCAGCGGTCGAGAAGATCAGCGGTGTTGTAGTTGACCACGACCACCCAGAGCCAGCCGGTCCCGGCCGGGGCCTCTGCTACCGCGAGCTGGCGGTCGCTTCTGGCCTGCTCATCCTCCATAGCGCCAGAGGACGTAGTGACGGCCAACATTGCCCATCTCCACTTTCCAGCCCGGGGGGTTGTCCGGCGTATAGGTCAGGCAGCGACGCTCGAAGCACTGGATGAGCACGTCCTTCTCCTGGCCACCGACCTTCACGCGGGCCCAGTAGGCCTCGGTGATCGGGAACCCGGTTGCGAAGAACGTGGGCTCGAACAGGCGGCCGGGAACGAAGTTGGCCCCATCCCAGACGATGCTCTCCTCCTGGAGATACTGCCAGAAGACATCGGCGATCGTGTGGTTGGTCTCCGGCACGTAGTACGCAGCGAAGACGCCGCCCGGGCCGTCCTCCGCGATCGAGCCGTCGCGGTGCACGCGGGCACGAATCTCCACGCCTACCTGCGCTGCTGGAGCGTTCAACAGGGAGCGGAGCGTGGCGTAGGTCGGCCCGCTCCGGTCATCGAGGTCGCCCGCGACCGGGATATTCGCCGGCTCGCGGTTCAGGAACTGGTCGTCGCCGACCTGGAGCTGGCCAGTGATCAACTCGCGCACGAGCAAGCCGTTGGTGACGAACCACCGGCTCGAGCGGTCGCCCGAGGGCTGGTTCACCTCCATCCGGCTCTTGTCCCAGTACCGGACGGCTCGCCGGCCACCGGCAGCATCGGCGTATGGCTCTTCCAGCGTCAGGAAGGGCTCCGGACCCCAGATCCAGGTTCGCGCCACCGCGCCAGCGGCTACCGGCCGGTCCTCGCGGTCCCACACAGCCGTCCAGGCTCGAGCCACCACCGGGCTGATCGCCGAGGGCTGCCAGGCAGCCCAGCCGGCCCGCTGGAGGCTAGCCGTCTCGCCGGTGCGCAGGTCGCGGACGACGACTTCCGGCGGCTTCCCGCTGGGGGTATCGAGGAATGCTAGCCGGCTCCCGTCTGGCGAGACGGCCAGGAGCATCCGGTAGTCGTCCGGCACCAGCACGGTGCGCTCGCCGCTGCCGAGGTCGACCCGGGTCACCATGGTCGGGTAGCTCCGGGCGACGTAGGCGAAGCGCCCGAGCGGGTCGACCCAGACATAGCTCCGCGGCAGCGTCTTCGAGGGGTAGCCGATCGGCAGGTCAGCGAAGACGCGCTCCTGCAGGCTGTTGAGGTCGAGCACGACCAGATCGTCGCCACCGCCGCGGAAGTCGAGGAACAGCAGCCGCTGCCCGTCGGGTGTGATCTGGAATGGCCCGCTGCACGGGTTCGGGAAGCGGTTCGCGATCCGCCGCGCGGCGCCGCTCTGCACGTTATAGCTCCACACGGTCGCGTCGGCAGCCGAGGCATACAGCAACCGCACGCTGTCTCCCGCCCAGGCGAAGGTTCCGAAGGAGCGGGCAGCGATCCTGGTCTGCCCACTCGCCAGGTCCACCCAGCCGAGCTCGAGCACCGGGCAGTCCGTGTAGTCCGGCACGCCGGCGGGGCGGGTGAAGCCGAGATAGCGCCCATCCGGTGACCAGACCAGGCTCGTCGCGCCCAGCTGGTACTGGCCGGCCGGCTCGCCGTCGCGGTTGACGACCTGGACGCTCCCCTCATTCACGTACGCCAGCCAGCGCCCGTCCCACGACCAGGCGGGATGCATGCCCGGGCCGAGCTCGCGGGTCGTCGGCTCCGGGAGGAAGCGGGCCAGGGCAACGACGCTGCGCCCATCGCGCAGGAAGGTGTAGGCCAGCCGGTCGCCGTCTCCCGACCAGACAGCGCCGGTAACCGCGACGCCGCTCGTGAGCTGTTGGCGCCAACCACCCTGATCGTCGCCGATCCAGAGCGTGCGATCGCGATCGATGTAGGCCAGGAGTCGCCCGGGCTCGACCGTAGCGGCGGAGGCGGCCGGCGCCGGGAGCGACGTGAGCGTGAGTGCCAGGACGAACAGCGGGATCCACCAGGACTGTCGTCGTGCGCTCACCCTCGATCCCTTCCCTATCCCTTCCTGCTCCCGAGGGCCACGGCCCGGCAGAGGATGATACCCCAGCGATGAGCTGACTCGAAACCTCGGGCATGCCGGCGCGCTCCTTGACGCAGCCGTTCCGGCCTGTTAGGCTACCTGCCATGCGGCGCCGCCGCTTGCCGCCGGAGGAGGATGCGCGACACCATGCTCTACCGGATGCCCGGACGCGCCAGGTGCAGGTGATGGCAGCCAGGTTGGCTGCTCATTCGCCGTACCCTGGCTAACGAAGGCATTCGGTCTCGTTCCAGGCACCGCCCTGGAGCCGCGACGAGAGGAGCATGGTGCACATGGCGGAGAAGACCCCAATCAAGAAAGTCGTCCTTGCCTACTCCGGTGGGCTGGACACCTCGGTCATCCTCAAGTGGATCAAGCAGACCTACGGCTGTGAGGTCATCGCCTTCACTGCCGATATCGGCCAGGGCGACGACTTCGCCGCCATCGAGGCCAAGGCGCTGGCCACCGGCGCCTCCAAAGTCTACGTCAAGGATCTCAAAGAGGAGTTCCTGACCGAGTACGCGTTCCCCACCTTGCGGGCTGGCGCGGTCTACGAGCGCAAGTACCTGCTCGGCACCAGCTTCGCCCGGCCGCTGATCGCCGCGCACCAGGTGGAGATCGCCAAGCTGGAGGGCGCCGACGCCGTCGCGCACGGGTGCACCGGCAAGGGGAATGACCAGGTGCGCTTCGAGCTGACCTACAAGGCGCTCGCGCCCGAGCTGAAGGTGATCGCTCCGTGGCGGCAGTGGGATCTGGGCGGGCGCGAGGATCTGCTCGAGTACGCCAACGCTCACGGCATCCCGGTGAGCCAGTCGAAGCAGAACATCTACAGCCGCGACCAGAACCTCTGGCACCTCAGCCACGAGGGCGGCGAGCTCGAAGATCCCTGGCAGGAGCCGAACGAGGCGATGTTCCAGCTCACGGTCAGCCCGGAGGCAGCGCCGGACAAGCCCCAGGAACTCGTCATCGGCTTCGAGGAGGGCTATCCGGTCAGCATCGACGGCCAGGCGATGGGCCCGGTCGAGCTGGTGGCCACACTGAACGAGATCGGCGGCCGGCACGGCATCGGGCGGATCGACCTCGTCGAGAACCGCCTGGTTGGGATAAAGAGCCGGGGCGTCTACGAGCAGCCGGGCGCTACCATCCTGGCGACCGCGCACAAGGAGCTGGAGTCGCTCGTGCTCGACCGGGAGACGCTCCACTACAAGGATCTGGTGGCCCAGAAGTACGCCGAGCTGGTCTACTACGGGCTGTGGTTCACCCCGCTGCGCGAGGCGCTGGACGCGTTCGTGGACGTGACGCAGAAGCCGGTGACCGGAGAGGTCCGGCTGAAGCTCTACAAGGGGAACTGCATCGTTACCGGGCGGAAGTCTCCGTACTCGCTCTACAGCGAGGCGCTTGCGACCTTCAGCACCGACCCGATCTACGACCATGCCGATGCGCAGGGGTTCATCAACCTCTTCGGGTTGCCGCTCAAGGTAGCGGCCCTGCTGAAGCAGCAGCGCACCGCCGCCCCGTAGCGTGAGCGATGCCCGGAAGCCGGCTGGGGCCATCGATAGCCCCAGCCGGCTGGCCGTCTTGTGGCCAGGTGGCAAGAGTCAGAACCGGGCGTGGTCGGTTTGCGCGTGCGCTTCGAGACGACCCGGCAGCCTACAGAAAGATGATGCCGAGGATCATGCCCACGATGAGCGTTAGAACCCCCGCGCCAACCAGCGCAACGAAGGCGAGAAAACCGAAACCGTAGCGGTGCTCGTGGTCGAGCAACCCTACGCGCTCTGCGCGCTCGACTCGCTCCGCAACCAGGACCTGTGCATTCTGTCCGTCCGCCACTGCCTCTCGTACTCCTTCCGTCGGGTGCCAGGTCGCCACTAAATCGCCAGGAGTAAGACTACACGATCGAGCGCTGGTTTGCGATACCCTTCACAAACCGCGTCGCTACTCGAAGGCACCGGGAGACCCGACGGAGCGCAACCTGATCTGTTGTAGGGGCGACCGGCCGGTCGCCCCTACGGGGGGTTAACGGGGCGGATGGCCATGCTGTACGAGGATGACCGTCACGCGACGTCAGCGGAACGCTCGCCGCTGGCGCACAAAAAAACGCGGAGCACCGGGGGACGTAGTGCTCCGCGCCAAGGGAAGGGAAGGGATTGGGTTCCGGGATGGCAGTGGGGGCTGCCCATCCCAGCACCCATAGTATACCCGATTGACATAAGCGGTGCAAGTGCCAGTCGTACCAGCCTGTGGACGCCGGTTTGGAACCGTTCCCCTGCCCCTCGCTCGCGCTTGCGGCAGAGGGGAAACCGGAGGCTGTGGTGAGGGCCGGTCGATGCCGCAATCGTGCTATACTGGCGCCGGAGGCGCCTGGCGCTCGACGCCCGGCGCGAGCAGTCTCGGGGGTGAGACGCGTGGAGTTCGAGACCGTCATCGGGCTGGAAGTGCACGCCCAGCTCCTCACCCGGTCGAAGATGTTTTGCGGCTGCTCGGCCGAGTATGCCGGCGCCGAGCCGAACACACATGTCTGCCCGGTCTGCCTGGGCCTGCCAGGCTCGCTCCCGGTCATCAACCGGCAGGCCGTCGTCTCGACGGTGATGACCGGGCTGGCGCTCAACTGCCGTATCCCACCGTACAGCAAGTTCGACCGCAAGAACTACATCTACCCCGACCTGATGAAAGGGTACCAGATCTCCCAGTACGACCTGCCGCTCTGCGTCGATGGCTACCTGGAGTTCCTGCACGACGGCCAGCGGAAGCGCGTCGGCATCCGCCGGGTGCACCTGGAGGAGGATACCGCCCGGCTGATGCACCGGACCTGGAACGGCACGGGCTACAGCCTGGTCGACGTCAACCGCTCGGGGGTACCGCTGATCGAGATCGTCACCGAGCCGGATCTGCGCTCGCCGGAGGAGGCCCGCGCCTTCCTGATGGCGCTGCGCCAGGTGCTGCGCTACCTGGGCGTCTCCACGGCCAACATGGAGGAGGGGGCCTTCCGCTGCGACGCCAACATCTCGCAGCGGAGCCTCGACGGCTCCGTCGTCGGGCCGAAGGTGGAGATCAAGAACATGAACAGCTTCCGCTCGGTCGAGCGGGCGCTGGCCTACGAGGTGGAGCGCCAGCGTGCGGCTCTGCGGCGCGGCGAGCCGCTGGTGCAGGAGACGCGGGGCTGGCTCGAGGACCAGGAGATCACCGTCTCGCAGCGAACCAAGGAGTATGCCGAGGACTACCGGTACTTCCCGGAGCCCGACCTGCCGCCGATCTTCCTGACCGAGGCCGACCTAGCGGAGATCCGGGCCCGGATGCCGGAGCTGCCGCTCGCCCGCTTCGAGCGCTTCGTGCGCGACTACGGGTTGGGCCCGGCGGAGGCTGGCCTGCTCACCGAGGAGCGGGCGGTGGCCGACTACTTCGAGGCGTGCGTCCAGGGCGATCGCGAGGTCGCGCGCCCGGCGGCCAACTGGATCACCGGCGAGCTCTTCGCGCTGATGCGAGAGCGCGCCGTCGACATCAACAGTGTCGGCGTGAGGCCGGAGCAACTGCGTCAGCTCATCGAGCTGGTTCGCCGCGGAACCATCAACGCCCTGACGGCGAAGGACGTCCTGGTGGCGGTGAGCGAGACTGGCCAGGACCCGGATGCCATCGTGGCCGAGCGCGGGCTGGCGCAGGTGAGCGATGAAGCTCAGCTCCGTGCAGTGGTGCAGCGCGTGATCGAGCAGAACCCGAAGGCGGTGGCCGATTACCGGCGCGGCAAAGGCGCGGCGATCGGCTTCCTGCTCGGTCAGGTCATGAAGGAGCTGCGCGGCAGGGCAAACCCTGCCGTAGCCAGGAGGCTTCTCGAAGAGACTCTCGGTGCGCCGGTGGAGTGAATCCACCGGCGTTCGTTTCTGCTCAGCTTGACGAGCGAAACGGTGGGCAACGAGGCTCGCCCGGGTTAGGCACGATGCGGTGCCCTGACCTGGTGGGCGGAGCGTCTCCGCCGGACGGAACATGATCGTGAGTGTAAAAGAGGCGTGGCCATGGTGATTACCAGTCCTGTAGTACGGGAGAAACCGCAGCCCAGTCTCTACGACGTCGCGGTCGAGCAGTTCAATATCGCGGCCGACGTGATCGGCCTCGACGACGACCTGCGACGCATCCTCAGCACCTGCAAGCGCGAGCTGATCGTCCACTTCCCGGTGGAGATGGACGACGGCTCGGTCCAGGTCTTCACCGGCTTTCGCGTCCAGCACAATCTCGCCGCGGGGCCGTCCAAAGGCGGGATCCGCTATCACCCCGACGTCACGCTGGACGAGGTGAAGGCGCTGGCGATGTGGATGACCTGGAAGTGCGCCGTCATGGGGCTGCCGTACGGCGGCGCGAAGGGCGGCGTCCAGGTCGACCCGAAGCAGCTCTCCCAGAACGAGTTGCAGAACCTCACCCGGCGCTACGCGACCGAGATCTCGCTGGTGATCGGCCCGCACACCGATATCCCTGCTCCTGACGTCAATACCAACCCGCAGGTGATGGCCTGGATCCTCGACACCTACAGCATGCACCGCGGCGGGGTGGCGATCCCCGGCGTCGTAACCGGCAAGCCGCTGCTGCTCGGCGGCTCGGCGGGCCGGCTGGAGGCGACCGGCCGCGGCTGCGTCTTCGCCGTCGAGGAGGCGGCGCGCGCCTATGGTATCGAGCTGGCGGGCGCGCGCGTGGTGGTTCAGGGCTTCGGCAATGCCGGCTCGGTGGCGGCGCGGCTGCTCCACGAGCTGGGCTGCCTGGTCATCGGCGTCTCCGATTCCCAGGGTGGGATTTGGAACCCGCGTGGGCTCGACATCCCGGCGGTAATCCAGCACAAGCGCCAGACCGGCACGGTGATCAACTTCCCGAACGCCGAGAATGTGAGCAACGCTGAGCTGCTCGAGCTGGACTGCGATATCCTGATCCCCGCCGCGCTCGAGGGACAGATCACGCGGGAGAACGCGCCGCGCATCAAAGCCCGGCTCATCGCCGAGGCGGCCAACGGCCCGACGACGCCCGAGGCCGACCGCATCCTGTTCGACCGCGGCATCATCGTGCTGCCCGATATCTACGCCAACGCCGGCGGGGTGACGGTCTCGTACTTCGAGTGGGTGCAGAGCTTGCAGCACTTCTACTGGACAGAGCGGGAGATCAACAGCCGGCTCAAGGAGATCATGGCGCGGAGCTTCCACGCCATCCGCGAGGTGGCCGAGCGCTACCGCGTGCACATGCGCACGGCGGCGCTGGCACTGGCGATCCAGCGGGTGGCCGAGATCACCCGGCTGCGGGGCATCTACCCGTAGCGCCTAGAGGCGCACCCTCACCCCCTTCCCCTCTCCCGAACCTTCGGGAGAGGGGTACATTTCTGGGGGCGGGGTGAGGGTGGATGCCAGTCGAGCGGCGCGAGCCGGCGGTGGCGGCGAGCCGGGTGCGGCAGCGTTTGACGCTCGGTCTTGCGATGTGCTAGATTTACTGTTGCGCGCGGTACTGGTGCGCCGAGTTCGCCTGGGGCTGTAGCTCAGCTGGGAGAGCACAACGCTGGCAGCGTTGGGGTCAGGGGTTCGAGTCCCCTCAGCTCCACCGGAAGGCTAGAGGTGACGCGCCCGCTGGCCCGGATCCGTAGTATGGATCCGGGCCGTTTCCGTTCCTGCCCTGGCAGACACGTCATCCCCTGAGAGGCGAGCAGCGTGGCGAGAATCGCGGCGTGCGCGCCGGCGTAGCCTGGCGCCGAAGCTCCTGGCTCATTCCCCACGCTCCGCGAAGGGAGCTTACCCGTTACCCTCGGCGAGCTGGCTTCGAGCGGGGTCCGGTCCGCCATGGTTGGCTGCCAGGGGTGCTCTCCGCCTGTCTGGCGGTAGGAGCGAATGATCATTCGCCCTACGTGCGGGGTGGATCGAATCGAATAGGCTTGCTGCCTCTGTGGGGGCTACTCGGTCGGGGCGACGTCGAGCACCTGGGGCATGGCGCGCCGCTCGGGCACCTCGGCGGCGACCGCCCGCTCGAAGGCGGCGACGACGGCGGGGTCGAACTGGGTGCCCGCGCAGCGGCGGATCTCGGCCATCGCCTGCTCGTGCGTCATTGCCGGCCGGTAGGCGCGATCGCTGGTCATCGCGTCGTAAGTGTCGGCGACGGCGATGACGCGAGAGCCGAAGGGGATCTGCTCGCCGGCGAGGCCGTCGGGATAGCCCTTGCCGTCCCAGCGCTCGTGGTGGTGCCGGACGATCCGGACGATCTGGCGGTAGGGCGTGAGCCGCCGGAGGATCTCGCTGCCTTCGACCGGGTGGCGCTTGATGACGGCGAACTCCTCGTCGGTGAGGCGGCCGGGCTTGGAGAGGACGAAGTCGGTGGTCGCGATCTTCCCGAGGTCATGGATGCGCGCGGCGGAGAGGATGGCTTCGAACTCCTCGTACGGGAGGTCGGGGAACTGCTTGAGGATCATCTCGACGAGGTGAGCCACGCGCTGCGAGTGCTCGGAGGTGTAAGGATCGCGCCGGTCGAGCAGGTCGGCCAGCAGCTCGAACGTGGCCTGGGTCTCGTGGTGGAGCTGGCGGTAGTTGCGGAACGCGAAGTACGGGCCGAGCAGCGGGATGATCATAAGCACCAGCGCGAGGGGATTCTCGCGTGCCAGGACCGGGTACAGGGTGCCTAGCGCTGGGAGGGCGAGGAATTCGACGAGCAGGCCGCGAGCTGCCGCTCTCCAGAG
>BEIC01000035.1 GCA_002898875.1 bacterium HR26 | reverse complement strand
GACATCATCGAAAAGTTGCTCCAACTGGAGCAGCAACCGATCCAGCGGCTCCAGACCCGCAAGCTGGAGGTCGAGGCGAAGCGAGACGCCTGGCGCGATCTGGGTAGCCGGCTCCAGAACCTGTCGTCGGCACTTCAGCCGCTGCTGCTACGCGGCACGATCACCGCCTTCACCGTCAAGCCGAGCGACAGCAACCCACCCTTCACCGCCACGGCCGGCTCCGGCGCCGTCCCCGGCAGCTACTCCATCCTCATCAGCCAGCTCGCGACCAGCACCGTCGCCCGCAGCAGTGGGGCGATCGGTGCCGATATCGACCCGAACGCCCTGCTCAAGGACGGTAACTACCGCAAGGCGATCACGGCCGGGTCGTTCTCGATCAACGGGGTGAGCATCAGCGTCGATCCCAACGCCGACACGCTCAACGATGTCATCAACCGGATCAACACCAGCGGGGCCGGCGTGACGGCATCGCTGGTCACCGTCGACGGCCGCACCCGGCTGCAACTGGCGGCGGACACGCCGGGGGGGCCGATCCAGCTCGGCTCCGGCTCGGACACGTCGAACTTCTTGGACGTTACGAGCCTCTTGGCTGCCCCACGGGTGGGCGACACGGTCACCGGAACCCGCAGCCTGGGCGCCATCAAGACGGGCGAGCCGCTCGCCAGCGCCGCCCTGGCGACTCCGGTGACGGCGGCCGGCGCGCTGACGATCAACGGCGTCGAGATCGCCTATGACCCGGCGACTGACTCGCTGAGCACCATCATCAACCGGATCAACGCGTCCAGCGCTGGGGTCACGGCCAGCTACGACGCAGCGACCGATCGGGTGATCCTGACGAGTAAGGCCACCGGCTCCCAGACGATCGGCCTGAGCGACACCGGAAACCTGTTGGCCGCGCTGAACATCGACCCCCAGAACCAGCAGCTCGGTCAGAACGCGGTCTACAGCCTCGACGGCGGGGCAACCTTCCAGTACAGCGCCAGCAACACGATCACCGACGCCGTTCCCGGCGTCTCGTTGACGCTCACCCGTACGACCACAACGGCCTACAGCTTCACGGTGCAGGCCGACCCCGAGCCGGCGGTCGCGGCTGTCAAGAAGTTTGTCGAGCAGTTCAACAGCGTGTTGAGCTTCATCCAGGACAAGACCTCGTACGATGCGAACACCAAGAAGGCCGGCACGCTGATGGCCGATGGCGCCGTCCGCTCGATC
Organism: bacterium HR26; assembly: GCA_002898875.1. Taxonomy (GTDB): domain Bacteria; phylum Chloroflexota; class Chloroflexia; order Thermomicrobiales; family Thermomicrobiaceae; genus Thermalbibacter. The sequence goes on along the minus strand of BEIC01000035.1, from coordinate 14,180 downwards.
GAGGCGACGCTGCGCCGGATGATCACCTCACCGGCCATCGACCCCGACGGGGCTTACGCCTCGCTCTCCGAGATCGGGCTCAGCTTCGGCGCTATCGGGTCGGCAGTCGGCACCACCAACCAGCTCCAGCTCGATGAGACGAAGCTGCGCAACGCCCTCGCGACCAACCCGAACGCGGTCTACGACCTCTTCGCCGCGACCTCGAGTGCGGCGCTGACTACCCCCGGAGACATCGTCGCCGTCACCGGCACGCCGACTGCGGCGCCGTCCAGCGGGCGATATGTGATCATCTCCGACGGCGCCGGCAACCTGACGGCCGAGTTCCGCGACGCGAGCAATAACGTCCTCTGGACCAACACCGGCACCATCACCGCCGGTGGCACGAACAGCACGCTGATCCCGGGTCTGGTGATCACAGCCGCCAGTACCCTGACCGGAGCACAGTCAGAGATACAGGTGACCTACCGCGAGGGTGTGATGCAGCGGCTCGACCGCTACCTGGATTCCACGCTCGGCGCCGAGGGCGTGCTGAGCACGCGCGGTGACGGCCTCCAGCAGAGCCTGCGGCAAATCGACATCCAGATGGAGCGGTTGCAGGCTCGCCTCGAGGATCGACGTGCCCAACTGATCCGCCAGTTCGCCGCGCTCGAGCGGCTGCTGGCGGAGATGCAGCAGCAAGGCGCTCAGCTCAGCATGCAGCTCGCCAGCTTAATGGGCAGCGGCCAGTAGCGTGGCTATCGCCGAAGGGGAAGGTTCATGGCATACCAGTTCGATCGCTATCGCCAGGTTGGGGTAGAGACTGCTTCGCCGGTAGATCTGGTTATCATGCTCTATCGGGGTGCCATCCGCTTTCTCGCTGAGGCAGAGGAGGCGATAGCGGCCCGCGATGTCGCGGAGGCTCATCGCTGCCTTGTCCGCAGTCAGGAGATTATAGCCGAGCTCATGGGTAGCCTGAATTTAGATGCCGGCGAGATCGCGGTCAATCTGAGCCGGCTCTACGACTACATGCAGCAGCGCCTGATCGAAGCGAACCTGCGCAAGGATCCAGCCGGCGTTATCGAGGTGCGCCGCCTGCTCAGCGAGTTGCTCGATGCCTGGGAAGCCATCGCTACACAGGAGATCACGCGGCGGCCTGTCTACGCCGCTGCCGCAATGAGCGCTTGAAACGGAGACGTTTGAAATATGATTCGACCCAAGATCGCAATGCCGCAAGCGGCTCTCGACCTTGCTCGCCGTTTGTTGTCCCTGGCCGAAGAGCAACACGCAGCAGCGCAGGCTGGAGATTGGATCAGGGCACTCGAATGCGCCGACCACCGCGCTGCGCTGGTGGCGGCCATCAGCCACCTCGACCCTGCGACGCTCGACAGTGCCGAGCGCGACACGATGGTCGAGATCCTGGCCCGCGTCCAGGCGTACGACGAAGAGGTTGCCCGGCTGGTCAGGCAAGCGCGCCGGGCAACGCTCGCAGCGTTGGGTGAGCTCGGCCGTAGCGAGGCGATGGCGCTCGGCTATCGACGATCCAACCCGGTCGAGCCGCGTGCCACGCTCTTCGACGAAGAGGCCTGAAGGCGGCGATGAGACGACGCTTCGTCCTGCTCCCGCTGGCTAGCGCCGTGCTCAGCACCTTCCTTCTCATCGCCTGTACCTCGCCGGTCCAGGTCAGCATCACCTGGGAGACCGCGACTCCCACCGCGACGCAACCGGCGGCGAGCGAGGCGAGCCCTCCCGCCACAGCCACCTCTCCGACGCCGCAGCCACGATTGCAGACCTCCGGGCCGATTGCCGGCACGTTGCTCTTCTTCCGGCTGCGTACGGCGCCACCGGTCGAGCTCGAGATCCCACGCATCGGCGTCACCACTCCCGTGCGGCCGGTCGCCTCGGTGGTTGAAGGCGACCGATGGTACTGGCCGGTTCCAAGCGACGCGGCGGGCCACCTGCTCGGCAGCGCCAACCCCGGCGAGCCGGGCAACATCGCCATCACCGGCCACGTCGATACGCGCTCTGGCCCGGGCGTCTTCGCCCGGCTCGCCGAGCTGCGCCCGGGCGACACCGTCATCGTCCGCAGTGCCGATGGCGAGTTTGTTTACCAGGTCATCGAGACCTTCGTCATCCCCGAAGACGATGTGACGGTCTTGCGCCAGACCGGGAGCGAGCTGCTGACGCTGATCACCTGCGTGCCCGACGGGGTGTACGCGCTTCGCCTGGTCGTGCGCGCCCAGCGCGCCAACGGCCCTGCTCTCTGAAGTACTCCAGTACTGCCCAGGAGGCTCCGATTGCTAGTCGAACGTCGAGCCTCAGCTCGCCACGGCTTGTGCTGGCGGGCGAGAGGCGGTAAACCTTCCCTGTACGCATGTGAAGCGAATCGACCACGCCGGGCCGGCGGCAGGACCTCGAGCTCGGCCGTGACGACGGCACGAGAAGGGAGCAGACCCAATGGCGAAGCAGTCTAAGGCTGTGCGCTCGTCGAGCCTCCCAAAGAAGCTGCAGGAGGCGATGAACGAGCAGATCAAGAACGAGTTCGCTTCGGCCTACCTCTACCTCGCGATGTCGGCCTACTGCGAGTCGCTCAGCCTGCCGGGTATGGCCCGCTGGCTGCGCATCCAGGCCGAGGAGGAGATCGAGCACGGGATGAAGTTCTACCACTTCATCATCGATCGTGGCGGCCGCGTGGTCCTCAAAGCTATCGAGCAGCCGCCGGCCGACTTCGCGTCTCCGCTCGACGTCTTCGAGCATGCCTACCAGCACGAGCGCCAGGTCTCCGAGATGATCAACGACCTCTACCGGCTGGCACTGGAGGAGCGCGACTACTCCAGCCAGGCCTTCCTCCACTGGTTTCTCGAGGAGCAGGTCGAGGAGGAGAAGATTACCTCCCAGGCTGCCGATATGCTCCGCCTGGCCGGAGACCGTGGCGAGGCGCTGCTGCTCGTGGATCGGGAGCTCGGTAGCCGGCGCGAAGAGGACTCCCCCTAGCCCAGCCCGGTGTCCCGAGCGCCGAGGTAATGCACGCGAGGCTCGATCAGGATGAGCCTCGCGCGCTCTCGTCCTTCAGGGGATCCCGCTGCCTCATCGCTGAGACTCCTTGGCTCCAGTACTAGGTGTGAAGGACTTTCCTCCCCTGCTGACTTGCCACCGCTAGGCGATACCTCGCCCGCTCCACCGGGCGTACTGTAGGTTGTGCAGGGCGTGCGATGCCCGCGCAGCTCATGGGGAGGGCTACGCGGACATGCGTCCGGCACTGCGGCTTCGAGTGCGGGTGCTGGAGAGCACGGAGAACCCTGCCGATAGTTCTCTGCGAAGGGCTACGCGCTAGGGGAGGGAAGGTGATGGGGATCTTCGAGACCATGCGCGTCAGCCTCTCTGGCCTGACCGCTCAGCGGCTGCGCATGGACGTCATCTCCAGCAACATCGCCAACGTCGAGACGACGCGCTCTCCACAGGGCGGCCCATACCTGCGCCGCCAGGTCATCTTCCAGGCTGAATCCGCTCCACCTTTCGCCACACTCCTCAGCAACCAGCTCGGCGGCCAACCTACCACCCCGAATGTTGCCCGCGGAGTTGCGGTCGTCGGCATCCGAACCGACCCCGATGCGGTACGCGAAGTCTACGACCCGGCGCACCCCGACGCCGACGAGAACGGTATTGTCCGCTACCCAGATATCGACGTCGTTACCGAGATGGCGGATCTGCTCGCGGCCACGCGCGCGTACGAGGCCAATGTCACCGTCCTCAACGCGATCAAGAGCATGGCGATGCGGGCGCTCTCGATCGGCCGGGCCTAGCGCTGCGTGTACGAGTTCGATGTTGACGGATTTTCGAGGGGGAAATCATGAGCATCGATCCGATCGCTCCGATCACCACCACCATCAGCCCGATCAGCGGCCCCGGCGAGGCCGCGGCGATCTCTCCCGCCCAGGGCGACGCCTCCTTCGTCGATCTCCTGAGCCAGGCCATCGGCGACCTCAATGCATCGATCTCCCATGCCGACCAGCTCGCGCTCCGGATGGCCGCCGGCCAGGAGGTCGATCTCCACCAGGTTATGGTCGCCCTCGAGGCCGCGACCATCGGCTTGCAGACGGCGCTCCAGATCCGCAACCGGGCGCTCGACGCCTACCGCGAGATCATGTCGATGACGATCTAGCCGGTCGCGGCTGACCGGGAGAGCGAGCGGCCATGGGGCGCATCACGCAGCAGCTGGCACAACTCCGGACTCGCTGGGATCGACTGACGCCGAACCAGCGAGTCGCGGTCATCGGGGTTGCTCTGACCGCGCTGTTCGCCGTCACGCTACTCCTGGTCATGCAGCCGCCCCAGCGCTACGCGCCGGTCTACACCAACCTCTCCGGCGAGGATGCGGCCGCCATCGTCGAGCAGCTTCGCCAGCAGGGGGTGCCCTACCGGTTGAGCGCCGACGGCACCACCGTGAGCGTGCCAGCCGACCGGGTAGCCGATGTCCGCCTGGCGCTGGCCAGCCTCGGCTTGCCTAAGGGAGGCAGCCTGGGGTTCGAGCTGTTCGACCGCTCCTCGTTCGGCGTCACCGACTTCGCCCAGCGGGTCAACTACCAGCGGGCGATCGAGGGCGAGCTGCAGCGGACGATCAGCCGGCTCGACGCCGTGAGCTCGGCGCGCGTCCACATCGTCATCCCCGAGGAGTCGCTGTTCGCCGAGGACCAGCAGCCGACGAGCGCGGCGGTGGTGCTCCAGCTCAAGCCGGGCCGGCAGCTCACCGAGGACCAGGTCCGCGGGATCGTCCACCTGGTCTCGAGCGCCGTGCCCGGTCTCCAGCCGGAGCACCTGACGGTCGTCGACAACGCCGGTAACCCGATCTGGTCAGGAAACGAAGCCGGTTCGGCCACCGCCGGGATGGACGAGCGCCTGAAAGCCCAGCGGGCGTACGAGACAACGCTGGCGACCCAGCTCCAGACGATGATCGCCCGCATCGTCGGCAACGGCAACGCGGCGGTTCAGGTCCACGCGACCCTCGACTGGGACCAGCGCAGCGTCGACAGCGAGATCTTCTCGCCTAACGGCACCCAGCCGCAGGTCCGCAGCCAGCAGGAGCGTGTCCAGACGGTGGAAGGCAACACCACCGGGGCCATTGGCGTCCCCGGCGTCGACAGCAACGTGCAGACCTTCCAGGAAGGCGCCGGGGGGCAGAACCAGCAGCGCAGCGAGCTGCGCGAGAGCACGACGAACTACGAGGTCTCCCGCCAGGTCGAGCGCGTGGTGCAGGCGCCGGGCCAGCTCGAGCGGCTCTCGGTCGCCGTCGTCCTCAACGGCTCAGCGGTCGACCCGACGGTCGCCCAGCAGGTGCGTGACCTGGTCGCCGCGGCGGCCGGCATCGTTCCCGAGCGAGGCGACTCGGTAACGGTCAGTGTCGTGCCCTTCAGCGCGATCACTCCAGAGGAGGCGCCAGCCGGTGCCGGCCTGATCGACCGGCTGCTCGACTTCGCCAGGATCGGCGTGATCGTGCTGATCCCGCTGGTGGCGCTGCTGATCGCCTGGCGCGTCCTGGCGAGCCAGCGGGGAGCGCTCCAGCCGGTTCCCGTGCCGCAGTACCGGGTCTCGTCCGAGCCCCTCACCGGAGCGGGCAGCGCGAGCCTTGGTGCGACGAGCGCTGCCGAGATCCCGGGCCCACCGCCAGCGAGCCCGCCGCCGCAGTTCAAGGAGCTGCAGGAGCTCGCCCGCCGCGACCCGGCGATAGTGGCCCAACTGGTTCGCTCCTGGCTGAGCGAGGAGTGAGCAGTGGCAGGCCAACTCTCCGTCCGCACCGGCCGTCAACCGCCCACCGGCGCTGCCAAAGCCGCCGCTCTGCTGGTCGCGCTCGGGCCCGACCTCTCGGCTCGAGTGCTCCAGCACCTGCAGGAGCACGAGATCGAGGCGTTGACTGTCAAGGTCGCCACAATGGACCGGCTGACCGAGGAAGAGGTCGCGTCCGTCATCAACGAGGCGCACGAGATGGTGCTGGCACATCGCTACGTCGCCACCGGGGGAGTGGACTACGCCAGGGAAATGCTGGCCAAGGCGTTCGGGCCGGACAAGGCGACCGCGCTGATCGAGCGCGTGGTCGCCACCCATCCGCCTGCGCCGTTCGAGTTCCTGCGCAAGTCCGACCCGCGGCAGATGGCGACGTTCCTCCAGAACGAGCACCCCCAGACCATCGCGCTGATCCTCTCGCACCTCCAACCGGTCCAGGCGGCCGCGGTGCTGACCAACCTCGGGGAGGATCTTCAGGCGGAAGTTGCGCGCCGCATCGCGACGATGGACCGAACCCCGCCCGAGATCATCAACCGGGTCGAAGAGATCATGCGCCGGCGCCTCTCGTCGCTGATCAGCCAGGACACCCGCAGTGTCGGCGGTATCGGTCACCTGGTGGCGATCCTGACGACCGTCGACCGCGGCACCGAGCGGCACATCCTCGAGCGGCTCACCGAGACCGACCCGCAGCTAGCCGAGGAAGTGCGCAAGCTGATGTTCACGTTCGACGACCTGATCCTGCTCGACGACCGCTCGCTGCAGCGCGTGCTGCGCGAGGTGGACATGCGAGACCTGGCGCTAGCCCTCAAGGCAGCTCGCGACGATCTCAAGGAGCACATCTTCAGCAACATGTCGGCACGGGCTGCCGAGCTGCTGCGCGAGGAGATCTCCTACCTCGGCCCGGTACGGATTCGTGCCGTCGAGGAGGCGCAGCAGCGCATCGTCTCGATCGTCCGGCGCCTGGAGGAGGCAGAGGAGATCGTCATCTCGCGTGGGGAGGAGCGGCTCCTTGGCTAGTCGGCGCGTGCTGAAGCACTGGACGCCCACCGGGCAGGGTTATGCGGTCGAGCCGCAGCCCTCGCGACACGACCGAGAGCAAGCTGTCCGCCTGCTGGCCGAGGCGCGCGAGGCGGCCGACCAGCTCCTGGCCCAGGCCCGAGCCGAAGCCCAGGCGATCCTCGAGGCCGCCGAGCGCTCGCGCTCGGCGGCCTGGGAGGTGATGCGGCAAAGAGCGCTGGCCGAGGCGCGGCGTGAGGCCCAGCAGCAGATGGCCGAGGAGATGGAGCGAACATTCGGCCGCTTCCGGTCGCTGGTCGAGCGGGCCATCCTCCGGGAAGACGAGCTGCGCCGCGCCTGCTACCAGGAGCTGATCCGCCTGGCGGTCAAGATCGCCGAGGTCGTGATCCGGCGGGAGGTGCGGCAGGATCCCGAGTTCCTGGCCCGCCTCGCCGCCGCGGCGCTGGCCCAGGCACCTGCCGGGCCGATCTCGCAGATCCTCGTCCACCCCGACGACCTGGAGACCATGCAGCGCTGGCTGGCCGATGTCTGGGACGGCGACCAGCCACCGCTGGAGCTGGCGACCGACCCGCACGTGGACCGCGGGAGCTGCGTCATCGGGACGCCGACCGGCTTCATCGATGCCCGCATCAGCACCCAGCTCATCGAGATCGAGCGCGCGCTACTGGAGGTAGCCGAGCATGCCTGAACCGTACTCCTCCCGGCCGGCCTGCCCGATCGCTGCCTTGGAGCGACGGCTCCAGGAGCTGAAGCCCATGCGCCGCGAAGGTCGTGTCGTTCGCGGGATTGGCCTGACCGTGGAGGCGGTCGGGCTCGACCTCGAGATCGGCGACTTGTGCCACATCTTCCCGACCTACGCGGAGGAGGGGCGGCTGGCAGCCGAGGTGGTCGGGTTCCACAACGAGCGACTGATCCTCATCCCGCTGGCCGAGCTGCGCGGCGTGCGGCACGGCAGCCGGGTCGTCCCGGCGCCGGAGTCGCTGAGCATCCCGGTCGGCCGCGAGCTATTGGGCCGGGTGATCGACGGCCTGGGCCGGCCGATCGACGGGCGCGGGCCGCTGGCCTGCCGCGAGCGCGCGCGGCTGAACGGCTCGCCGCCGCATCCCCTGCGCCGCCAGCCGATCCGCGAGATCATGCCGACTGGCGTGAGGGCGATCGACGCCGCCCTCACCTGCGGCCGCGGCCAGCGGCTCGGAATCTTCGCGGGCTCCGGCGTGGGCAAGAGCACGCTGCTCGGCATGATCAGCCGCAATGCCGGCTGCGACGTGCGCGTGATCGCACTGATCGGCGAGCGAGGCCGCGAAGTCCAAGAGTTCATCGAGCGTGATCTCGGCCCTGAGGGGTTGGAGCGCGCCGTGGTGGTGGTCTCGACCTCCGATCAGCCGGCGCTGCTCCGCTTGAAAGCCGCCTGGACAGCTACGCTGATCGCCGAGTACTTCCGCGATCAGGGGCTGAGCGTCGTCCTGATGATGGACTCGGTCACCCGGCTGGCCATGGCCCAGCGCGAGATCGGCCTGGCGGCCGGCGAGCCGCCGACGACCCGCGGCTATCCCCCCTCGGTCTTCGCGTTGCTGCCGCGCCTCCTCGAACGCGCCGGCAATGCCGAGGTGGGGAGCATCACCGCCTTCTACACCGTCCTGGTCGAGGGCGACGACCTCAACGAGCCGATCACCGACGCTGTGCGCGGCACGCTCGACGGCCACATCGTCCTCTCGCGCCAGCTCGCCGACCGCGGCCACTTCCCTGCGATCGAGATCCTGGGCAGCGTTAGCCGGGCGATGCCGAGCATCATCGACGAGCGCCACCGGCGGCTCGCTACCGACCTGCGGGAAGTCCTCGGCGCCTACGAGAGCGCGCGCGACCTGATCGATATCGGGGCCTACGTTGCCGGCAGCAACCCGTCGGTCGACCGCGCGCTGCGGCTGATGCCGCGCCTGCGCCGTTTCCTGCAGCAGACGCCGGACGAGAAGTCCGGCCTGGAAGAGACCTTAAATACGCTCGAGCGCATCCTGAGCGAGCAGCCTACCGGAGAGGAGTCGCCATGACCCGGACACAGCGCGCGCGGGCGGCCCGGCTCGAGCGGATCATCGAGTACCGCCGCCGGCTGACCGAGCAGGCACAGCAGCGCTTGGCCGAGGAGAGCCGGGCAGTGTCGGCCGCCGAGGAGGCGCTGGATCGGCTCAAGCAGAGCCGACGCGAGCTGGTCCAGGACCTCGATTGCCTGGCACGCACTCTTACCGACCCTGTCGTACTCGAGACCGGCGACCTCTACCAGCGCTGGCTGGCCCAGCAGGCGAGCGAGCAAGCCCGAACGCTCGAGCTGGCCCGCCAGCGTGAAGAGGCCGCCCGCGACGCATTGCTTTCCCAGCAGCGGGAGAAGCGCAAGCTGGAGAAAGTCCAGGAGCGCTGGCACGCCGAGTCGAGTCGCGAAGCCAGGCGCCAGGAGGGCCTGCTGCTCGACGAGTTCGCACTGTCGCGCTACTGCCATGACCGGCGAGAGGAGGGAGCGAGCTAGTGAGCGGCATCTACCTACCTCCGGAGGTTCTGGCGACGATGCCGATCCGCTTCGGTATCCGCTCGCCCCGCCTCGGCCCCAGCACCGGCGCCGCGGCCCAGTTCCTGGCGCTGCTCGCCGAGCGCGGCCTGCTCGACGGCGCCCAGGCCGCGGGTGCCACGCTGAACGGGCTCCCGGCGAGCCGGTCCGCCGGAAACGTCATGGCGCAGCTCGCCGGCGCTTGGCCCGTTCGCGGCGAGGTGACCTCGCACTTCGGTCCGCGCAACCTGCTGCCCGGCGAGCAGTACCACAGCGGGATCGACATCGCCGTCCCGATCGGCACTCCGGTCCAGGCGACGGCGGATGGCGTCGTCCAGTTCGTCGGTAACACCGACGGCTATGGCTTACGAGTCGAGATACGGCACGCCGACGGGATAGTCACCCTCTATGCCCACCTGAGCGAGGCCTTGGTGCAGCCGGGCCAGCGGGTCGGCAAAGGGCAGGCGATCGGGCGATCCGGCAACACCGGCGGGTCCACCGGTCCGCACCTGCACTACGAGATTCGCCGGGACGGCCAGGCGATCGACCCCTGGCCGATCATGAGCGCTCAGCCAGCTCTGGCTTCTTCCACCCGGGTTCCCGCCAGCGCCCCAGGAACGGTGAGCCAGCTTCCCTATGGCTCGCTGATCGCAGCCGCCGGGCAGCGCTACGGGATCGACCCGGCGCTGATCGCCGCTATCATCCAGGCCGAGTCCGGCTTCAACCCGCATGCCGTCTCGCCGGCCGGCGCCAAGGGCCTGATGCAGCTCATGGACGCCACCGCCGCCGGGCTGGGCGTGAGCGATCCCTTCGACCCAGTCCAGAACGTCGACGGCGGCACCCGCTACCTCCGCGACATGCTGGTCCGCTTCGGTGGGGACCTGCGGCTGGCACTGGCTGCCTACAACGCCGGGCCGCTCGCCGTGGAGCGGGCCGGCGGCGTGCCGGACTTCCCCGAGACCCAGGCATATGTGAGCAAGGTGCTCGCGACCTACCAGGCGCTGCTCGGTCTAGGCTGAGGAGGAAGCCGATGACGACTCCACCGCTTGACCCGACGCTCATCCTGGTGCGCGCGCTCGACGCGCTGGCGCTGCGCCAGCAGGTAACGGCGAGCAACATTGCGAATGCCGATACCCCAGGTTTCCGCGCCTCGGAGGTGCGGTTCGAGGACATCCTCCAGCGCGCGCTCGCGACCAGATCCGGCGAGCTGAGCCTGGTGCGGAGTGATCCCCGTCACCTGCTGGCCGGCGGGATCGATGCCGCTCAGGTCGAGCCCCAGGTCGTCGAGCTGAGCAACACCCGGCTGCGCAACGATGGCAACAACGTGGACATTGATCGCGAGATGGGGCTGCTGGCCGAGACAACGCTGCGCTACAACGCGGTGACCGAGGCGCTGGCACGCCGGCTGGCGATGCAGCGGCTGATCGCCAGCGACGGGCGCGGCTAGCGGCAGCCGGGCTGAAGGGAGAGTCGTGCCATGACGACCCTGCAACCGATCGGTGGGTTCCTATCCGGGCCGCCAGCACCGGCCTCGCAGTCCACCCAGGTGGCCCCTGGCGGCCTGTTCGCCTTCCTGCTGGCGCTGCTGAGCGACCGGCTCGGGGACGAACCCGGCCCGGAGGCACAGCCGAGCGAGCTACCGCTCGCTCCAGGGCTACAGGAGCTTCCAGAGAGACCTCAGAAGCAGATAAGGGAGCCAGAGGTAGTCGAGCTCAGCGTACTGGCGTGGGCGCTGGCGACCGGGTTCCCCTCCGCGTCGAGCGGCCAGGTGCAGCCCGACACGCCTGCCGGCCAGCAGGCGTCACCGGCGCCGGCCCCGGAGGGGGTGACCCAGCCCGGCACGCTCCCCGTGCCGGCCGCGGAGCTGGCCTCGAGGACGCCGGCTCCAGAGAGCGCATCTCCTGCCCGCGCTGAGATCGAGCTGCCCGAGCTCTCGCCGCGCCTCTGGGATCTGCACGCGGCTACGGCTGCTCCCGTGGCTGCCGCCCCAGATGCAGGTGCGACAGTGCAGCCAGAAATCGGCCGAATGCCGCTCTCGCTGCCCGGTACTGGTGAGCCGATCGTTTCGCTCCTCGCAGGCAGCACCGCCGCGCCGGACGCGCACAACGGGGAGGCGAAAGATGCCCGCCTATCACTGGTCGCCAGCCGGCCCACCACGGTTGAAGCCAACGACCTAGCGCGCGCGGGCCACCCCGTCGTCACTCCCGCGCAAGCCGAGGCGATTCAGCCGAACCTCGCCGGCCGGCACGGGATGGGGCACCTGGCTGCGCAGGCCGCTACCGTCGCTGCCGTGCCCTTGCCCGTCCCGCCGGTCGTCTCTGGTGGGCAAGAGGTCAGCGCGGCTGATACCGCGCTGGCGGCCCAGCCCCTCCCAGTCTTCCGCGCGCTGCCTCCGGAGGCCGGCCTTCCGCTGGAGTTCCGCCCGGCGCGTCGCGCAGAAGCCAGTTCGGTAGCGGAAGCGGACGCTGGAACGGTGCACGCGCCCCACATGGAGCTCGACCGGACCCCGGCTCGAACCGCGAGCTCGATGGAAGTGGTCGACAGCGAGCCACCGGCCCCGGCGAGGGAACCGCAGGCAGTCGTGTCCCAGGTGGTGCACCAGATCCGCTTCAGCGTTCGGAACGGCCTCAGCCAGGCCTGGATTCGGCTCGAACCTCCGTCGCTGGGCATAGTGGACGTGCGCCTGACCGAATCCGGCGGGGTGCTCCAGGTCGTGCTGGCCAGCCCCAATCCGATTGTCCGAGACCTGCTCGAGCGTGGCTCGGACGGGCTACGCCGAGAGCTAGCGGTCAGTGGCCTCCAGGTGCAGCGGATCCAGATCACCGGGCCGCTGGGCGCCGCCGAGTCGAGCGGGACTTCGGGCCACCCGGCCACCGCTGGGCATGAGGGGGGCTGGGGCCAGCCGGCCGGCAGGCAGCCCGAGCAGGCCTGGCAGGCGCCGCCGCCGTACTCCCAGGAGGCGAGGCCGGAGATCGATCCTGACCCGCTCCGGCCGGCCCGGCAGCGCGGCCGGTCCGATTCTCGCATCGACTACTGGGCTTAGGGAACGAGGAGGGAGCACCGACATGAGCGTGGCTGCTGTACAGAACACGAGCGGGAGCGGTCAGCAGCAGGCGACGCGGACACGGGGTCCGCAGGAGCTGGGCAAGCAGGAGTTCCTGATGCTGCTGGTCGCGCAGCTCCGCAACCAGGACCCGCTCAACCCGATGCAGGACCGCGAGTTCATCGCGCAGCTCGCTCAGTTGAACGCGCTCGAGCAGATGCAGAAGGTCAACGAGACGCTCTCGGCCATGGCCGAGCTGACCACGCTGGGGCAGGTGGCCAGCTTCATCGGCAAGCAGGTCTCCGGGCTCGAGAAGGGCACCGGTGAGCTCGTCGAGGGCGTCGTCAGCAAGGTCACCATCATCGACGGCAACGTCGTGCTCGAGGTCGGCGGGAAACAGGTCGAGGTGCGCGACGTCGTCAGCATAACCAACCCGCCGTCGGAACCAGCCGCGGCCGCCTCGGCCGGTGAGGGGGAAACGCCGACGGCTGATCCGAGCGGGGCTCAGGGCAGCTCGTCCGTTTCAGGGACCACGCCGGGGCCGAGCGAGGGAACGGATGGAGGTGAGGGAGCGAGCGTACCCCTTCCCGGTGAGCCGATCGAGTAGAGCGCTGATGCCGGCATTGGGGGCCGGCACGGGCATCAGCCGGTATGGAGCTGCGATTGGGAACGGAGAGGAGTGGGAACCATGATGCGATCCATGTTCTCGGCGATTTCGGGGTTGCGCGCCCACCAGACCTGGATGGACGTCATCGGCAACAACATCTCGAACGTGAACACAACCGGCTTCAAGGTGGGTCGGGTGCGCTTCACCGACATCCTGAGCCAGCTCGTGCGGGGCGCGAGCGGGCCGGAGGAAGGGCGCGGCGGGATCAACCCGCTGCAGATCGGGCTGGGCGCGGTGACCGGCGCGGTAGACACGATCCACACCCAGGGGGCGCTGCAGCTTACCGGCAAGCCGAGCGACCTGGCCATCCAGGGCGACGGCTACTTCATCGTGAGCGACGGGGCGCAGACGCTCTACACCCGCGACGGCGCCTTCGATATCGGCTCCGATCTGCGGCTGGTGAACTCCTCCACCGGCTTCTATGTCCTCGGCTGGCAAGCCGACGCCAACGGCGTCGTCGACCCGGCTGGGCCAGTAGGGCCGATCACCATCCCGATCGGCCAGCAGCTCGACGCGGTGGCGAGCACCGAGATCACCGTGCAGGGGAACCTGGATGCGAACACTGATCCGGCGAACGCAACAACGGACGACTTCGTGACGAAGTTCGGCTTTATCGACTCACAAGGTAACCGGCACGAGTTGTACATCGTGTTCAACCAGACCGGGCCGAACGCCTGGAGCTACACAGTGCAGGAGGATGACCCACGGACGACCGCGGCGACCGAGGACGACCCAGCGATCTCCGGTCTCAGCGGTAACACCGGGACGATCGCCTTCGACGCTAACGGCAACTTTGACGCGGCCGGTTCGACTATCAACACCCTGAGCGTGACGTTCGACCCCGCGCAGACCGGCGCCGAAAGTCCCCAGACGCTGACTCTCGACGCAACCAAGCTGACCCAGCTCTTCAGCACCAGCACGGCCAATGCGGTCGCCAACGGCGCGCCGGCCGGCTCGCTCACCACCTTCACCGTCAGCCAGACGGGCGAGGTGCTCGGCATCTACTCCAACGGCACGACCAAAGTGATCGGACAGGTGGCGCTTGCGCTCTTCACCAACCCGGGCGGGCTGATGAAGGTCGGCAACAACAGCTACCAGCCGACGGTCAACTCAGGCGAGCCGATCGTCGGGACGCCGGGTAGCGGTGGGCGCGGCGTGGTCGCCAG
>BEIC01000034.1 GCA_002898875.1 bacterium HR26 | reverse complement strand
CCGACCTCCCGCAGCATCTCCAGGTCGTACAGCGTGCGCTGCTTGAGCCGGGCGGCCTCCAGCAGCTTGCCCTCCGCCTCCAGCTCGCGCACGCGCTCCTCCAGCTCAGCCTCGATGTCCTGGATGGCCAGCATGAGCTTGTCCTGGCTCGTGACCCAGTGCTTGGCCGGGTAGATGTCGATCTCGGCACGCTCGGCGAGGATCTCGCCGGTCAGCGGGTCGATCTCGACGATCCGCTCGATCTCGTCGCCCCAGAGCTCGACCCGCACGGCGATCTCCTCGTAGGCCGGGAAGATCTCGATGACATCGCCTCGGGCGCGGAAGGTGCCGCGTACCAGGGTCAGGTCGTTGCGGTCGTACTGGATATCGACCAGGTGACGGAGTAGCTTATCCCGGCGAATCTTGCCGCCGCGCCGGAGCGAGATGACGGTCTTGCCGTACTCTTCCGGCGAGCCCAGCCCGTAGATGCAGGAGACGCTGGCCACGATGATGACGTCGCGCCGGGTCAGGAGGGCGCGGGTGGCCGCGTGGCGCAGCTTGTCGATCTCGTCGTTGATCTCCGTCTCTTTCTCGATGTAGGTATCGGTGCGCGGGACGTAGGCCTCCGGCTGGTAGTAGTCGTAGTAGCTGACGAAGTACTCGACCGCGTTGTGCGGGAAGAACTCGCGGAACTCGCTGTAGAGCTGAGCGGCCAGCGTCTTGTTCGGTGCCAGCACCAGCGTGGGACGCTGCACCTGGGCGATGACGTTGGCCATGGTGAATGTGTTGTGGACGAACAGGCCGCCGTGGCCGGCCAAGAACGTCTCGTTGTCAGCGACGGCCACGTCGTACACAAAGGCCTCGCCGGGCGCGCGCTCAACCGACCTGATCGGCGTCCAGAAGAGGTGTAACAGCGAATCCATCGCCTTCAGTTGTTGGAGCGCTGCTCCGTCCGCCCGTATCTCCGCGGCCTCTTTGAGAGCACCCAGCAATCGGCAAGCGAGGATACGGGAAGGGTGGCGATGGCCATTCTCGATCAGCGACAGCATGGAACGGGTACACGCTGCTCGCTCGGCGAGTCGAGCCTGTGATAGGCCGAGCGTGATACGCAACTGTCGGAGCCTGGATCCGTCCAGCGGCACGATATCGACGTTGGTGTTCCCCACCCGTCCGAGCAGCCTCTCGAGTCGCTCGGTCTTGCGTGTCAGAGTAAAGCCGATTGACTCACGGAAACGTTGGAGGGATTCCTGGCCTGAGATGGAAACGCTCCAGTAGACTCGCCGCTCCGAGCGACCGGGCAGTTTCACCGGTCGAGGTCGGATACGCGCAACGATCCCGAAACGGAGGAGGGCGTAGGCGAGGTCTGAGGCAAGCAACTCACTTGCAGTGAGGCAAGTCACCCCAGCACGATCGACATTTCCATCGGCTGTAAAGTACGCCTTGAGAAGCTGGGCTAGCTGCTCGTTCGAGAGGCGAGGCCAGAACCAGGGAAGCCGCTTGGATCGGGCGTCTCGACCGCACCATCGCGCAAGCAGGTGTGCCCAGAAACGTGAGTTCACGCGATAGTCGTAGGTCCCCTGCGGATGATGCCAGCGGAGGTCGAGCTCCTTGAGGCTCTCCTCGATCTCTGAGATGACTTCGAGTTCGGACGCGGAGAGGGTGAAGAACCGGGAACCGCTATAGCCCTCCGCTACGTAGTAGCCGAGCAGTCGCAGCAGTGCCGGGGTGAGGGACAAGTTGGCTGCGGCTGAGTACCGGCGCTTGATTGTCTCTAGTAACGCTCCCGTGGCCAGGGATGGCACCTCAGTCACCACCTGTCGATACAGTCCGAGCGAGACACGCCCGCCCCGATGGATGAGCGCATGTGCCTTCGGGCGGGAGAGCAGTGGTTGGAGTACTGGCCGATGCTCTGCCCGGATTTCGGGGAAGGGCTCCAGCGCCATGTACACGCGCTGGTCTGCATCGAGCTCTTCCGCAAGAGGGAGAGCGACAAGTGGATCGGCAGGTTCGGGTAGCTGGCGTGGCACAGGCAGATAATCAGAAGCCCGGAGTTCATCGGTACGAAGCAAGCGAAGCTGTCCATCTCGTAGGGCGAAGAAGTTGTGATCCCCTGTGACGATGACCGTGCGGCCGCAGGCTGTCGTCACTGTCCAAAGCTCGTCTGGGGATCGGTGGCGAATGAACTGCCGAATTGGCTTCCACGAGGCCTGTCCAGTCTGTGGGTCGAAGCTGAAAACCTCGACCGGTTCTTCGAGTGCCGTCGGCTCAAGCACCTGGGTGTCCGCCACACGGTAGCACCGCCTTGGGTGCTGCGCCATGAGGCGGTCAATCAGTGGGCCGATCTCTGCGACGGCAACATGTGTCCCCTGCCGGAACAGGATAGGCGTGCGCCCCACAACACTCTTCCCGGAGCCAGTGACCCCGAGAAGCGTTTGGTGCCGGTAGCCGCGACGCAGCCCTTCGACGAGCTTCTCGATCGCCTGCGGCTGATCGCCGGTGGGTTGGAAGTCGGTTACGAGCTGGAACTCAGGCATCGTACACCTTCACCAGGCCGGTAGCGACCTCGACGGCGCCAGAGAAGTATACCCGAGCCGGATATCCTCCCCCCGCGTTACGGCCGGTACTTCACACGCTGATCAGCAGGCTCTCTGTAAAACGAACGGTAGGGTCGAATACTCATTCGCCCCTACCACCCTCACGAACCTCGTGCGAGGGCAAGCTTGCGCCTGAGCTCCTGGAGAGGGCCAGCATCCTGGGAGGCACGCCGACCGATCTGCCTCTTGAGTGCAGGGCCCCACGAGCGCCTCCGCGAGACTCGGATGCGTGGCAGAACGTGATCGACCCTCCACTGGCTAGCTGCCAGCAGGCACCAACGCCAGGCGGGCACCGAGCGCCTGTTGCTCGGGGATAACGATGCCGGCTCGGCACGGCGCCGGCTCGACGACGATACCGGCCTGCTCTAGGGTCCGCCTCGACTGCTCCAGGTTTCTGACCTGGAGCACGACCTCGAGGGGATGCTCGCCGTCGCGCTCGATGGCCTGCTGTACCGGCCCGTCCCCGGCCGGAGCCAGCAGCTCGATCGTGAACCCGCCGACCTGGAAGCGAGCCCGCCGGGCGGCCAGCTCCGGCACCTCGTCTCGCCCCTGCAACTCCAGACCGAGCTGCTGCTCGTACAGGTGCAGACCGCGCTCCAGGTCAGCCACGGCGACCGCGATCCCAACTACCCTGGTCGCACCGTTCGGGTGGGTGCCTGGGCGTTCCCAGGAGAGCCGCTCGTCATCGGGGACGTCCCACTGGATCAGGAACGGCCAGGGGTGGAGCCAGGGCACGCCGCCGGGGACCAGCAGGCGCCAGGAGAGGAGCCGCCCGTCGGGGCGAAGCCGTTCCATCGGGAAGGGACCGACCGCCTCCAGGCCGGTCTGCCGGAACCGCTCGGCGTCCGCCACGATATCGGACGTGGCGAGGGCATAGCCCACCAGGCCACCGTCGCGCCGCTCGAAGAACTCGACCAGCACCTGCCCGCTGGGGCCGCTGGCCATGGCCTCCTCCCGGTCGGCCACGGAGAGGAGCTCCAGGTAGTCCAGGCCGAAGCGGATGATGGCGTTGTAGGTGCCCAGGCCGGTGTGACGCCCTCCGGGGTGCACCTCGAATCCCAGCTTGCGAAAGCGCGCCATGGCGGCGTCGAGGTCGCGCACCGCGATGACGGCATGGTCAAACCGGGTGATCATTAGACACGTCCTCTCATTACATGAACGCGGGGAGCACCTCGCGGGTCACCCGCTCGAACTGCCCCTGCTGGTCGTAGCTGGCCAGCCGCAGCGTGATCGTGGTCGCGCCAGCGTCGATGAATTGCTGGATCTGCTCGATGCACTCCTGCGGCGAACCGAGCGCCACCCAGCGCTCGACCAGGGCACGGTCGTAGTCGACACCGTAGTAGGCATCCAGGTAGCGCTTGGCCTCCTGGAAAGCCGCCTCGCGATCCTCATTGATGTTGATGTTGTAGTAGAGGCAGGCTTCGAAGTCCGGTGGCAACTCGCGCCCTTCCTCGGCCGCGTACTGTCGGATGGCCTGGAGGTTGGCCGCGAACGACTCGGGTGTGTTCATCGTCGTCATCCAGCCGTCGCCGAGCCGGGCCACGCGGCGGAGGGCCCGCTCCCGCATCTTCGGCTTGTCGGCCGGGGGATTGGCGGTGACCCAGATAGGGATCGGCTGCTGCACCGGGCGCGGGAGGATCGTGACGTTGTCGAAGGAGTTGTACTCGCCGTGGTAGCTGACATTCTCCCGGCTGGAGGTGAGGCGCAGGATCTCGATCGCCTCCTCCATGCGCCGCATGCGGCTGGACGGATCGATGCGGAAGGCGGCGAACTCCTCCTCGAACTGGCCACCGCCCGGCCCTGGCTGTCCCTGGCAGGCCACGAAGATCGTCCGGCCCTTCGACAGAAAGTCCAAACTGGCCCACTGATACGCGAGTAAGAGCGCATCCCGCAGCGGCGTACTGGCCATGCAGGCCGGGCCGAGTTTGACCCGCTCGGTGATCGCCGCCAGCGCGCCCAGCAGCACCAGCGCGTCCAGTCGCGGCTTGGCGAGGATCGAGTCACCGACCCAGACCGAGTCCCAGACCGGCTCCTGGTCGGCCAGCCGGGCCAGGCTGTACAAGTCTTCCAGCGATGCCGCCCCGGTGATGACGCCGCGATTCGAGAGCGTCAGGCCGAAGCGCACCTTCGATCGTGCCATCGGATAATCCCTCCTTCGCCAGCTACACGGACTCTCCCATCGATGGTTCGCGTGCCCGGCCGGGGCTGGCCGAGCGGGCGCGAGCGGTGCCGAAGTAGCGCTCGCGCACCTCGGGGTTGGCGGCCAGCTCGCGCGCTGGGCCGCTCATCACGATCCGCCCGGTGTGCATGACGTACCCTCGGTCGGCGACCTCGAGCGCCAGGCGAGCGTTCTGCTCCACGAGGAGGATCGTCACGCCGCGCTCGCGCAGTTGGCGCAGCAGGGCCAGGACCTGTCGGACGATCACCGGGGCCAGCCCGAGGCTCGGCTCGTCGAGGAGCAGGATGCGCGGTCTCGACATCAGCGCCCGACCGATGGCCAGCATCTGCTGCTCGCCACCGGAGAGCGTGCCGGCGGCTTGATCCGACCGCTCGCGCAGGATCGGGAACAGCTCGTAGACTTGGCGCAGGCTCTCGACGATCTCGTGCCGGGGACGGCTGTACGCACCGAGATAGAGGTTGTCGAGCACCGAGAGATCAGCGAAGACGCGCCGGCCCTCGGGCACTAGCGCCAGGCCGCGCCGCGGCAGCTCGTGAGTTGGAACTCCCCGAATCGATACGCCGTCGAGCACGATGTCTCCCCCGGCTACAGGAGCCAGCCCGGCGATGGCTCGCAGGGTGCTGCTCTTGCCGGCGCCGTTCGCCCCGATGAGCGCGACCAGCTCGCCCTCGGCGACGTGGAACGAGACGCCGTCCACCGCACGGATACCGCCGTACTGCACCGTGAGGTCGGTGACTGCCAGCACCGGTTCCATCACGCTGCCTCCCCGAGATAGGCGCGGATCACCTCGGGGTGCTGGGTTACTTCCTCCGGGGTGCCGCTCGCGATGATCGCGCCCTGGTCCATCACGATTACCCGCTGGCACAAGCGCTCGACCACGTCCAGGTGATGCTCGATCAAGACCAGCGAGAGCCCATAGCGCGTCTGAGCCCACTCCAGGAAGTCGCTCAAGGCGGCGGCCTCGCTCTCGTTCATGCCGGCCGCCGGCTCGTCGAGCAGCAGCACCCGCGGCTGCGTGGCCAGCGCGCGGACGATCTCGACGCGCCGCTGGTCGCCGTAGGGGAGCGTGCCGGCCGGCCGATCCTGGATTGCCTGCAGACCTGAGGCTTCCAGCAGCTCGCCGACCCGCTGGCGCCAGCGCTCGACTTCCCGACGGTAGCGTCGCGTGCGGAGCACGATGTCGAGCGGCGAGAGATGCAACCTGGGTACTGCCGCCACCTCGATGTTCTGCCGCACCGTCAGCTCGCCGAAGAGGCGAATATGCTGGAAGGTACGCACGAGGCCCAGCCGGGCGATCTCGTCCGCCCGGGTGTGGCTGATGTCGTGCCCGTCGAGGACGATCTGGCCGCGCGATGGCCGGTGGAAGCCTGACAGCAGGTTCACGACTGTACTCTTGCCGGCGCCGTTCGGTCCGATCAGGCCGACGACCTCGCCGGGGAAGAGCTCCAGCGCGAAGCCCCGGACCGCCTGGATGCCGTCGAACTCCTTCCAGAGATCGCGAGCAATGAGCAACGCATCGGCCATCAGGCACCGGTCTCCTCTCGGGGTGAAGGCTGCGCGCTTCGCTCCTCGCTGCTCCCCACCGCTCCGGCCGGCCGGTGAATCGCTGCCGGCTCCGCTCGCCGGCGCGGCCCGCGAGCGAGCAGTGCACCGCTCCCGAGCAGGCCCTGGGGCCGCAACCAGATGACCAGCATCAGGAGGACGCCGTACAGCACCATACGCAGGTCGGCCAGGCCACGCAGCAGCTCCGGCAGCAGCGTCAACAGGAGGGCGCCGACAATTGGCCCTGGGATCGTGGCGATGCCACCCACCGCCACCATCGCCAGGAGCGCGATGGTGTGCGTAAGCTGGAACGGCTCCACGCTGACGAACGTGATGTAGTGTGCGTAGAGTGCCCCGGCTGCCCCGGCGAAGAACGCGGCCAGGGCGAATGCTATGGTACGGACGCGAGCCACGTCGGTCCCGACGCTGGCCGCCGCCTGGTCATCCCCGCGCGTCGCGATCAGGCTCAGGCCGAGCGGCGAGTCGACGAAGCGGCGAACGACCGTGACAGCGAGGACTAGCAGCGCCAGCGCCAGGTAGTAGTTGTCGCGGTGGGTCGTGGCGGTCCACCCGAAAAGTTCCGGCCGCGGGATCCCGGGCAGACCGCTCGGGCCGCGGGTGACCGAGTCCCAGTTGTAGGCGACGAGCACCAGGATCTCGCCGAGCGCAAGCGTGGCCATCGCGAAGTAGTGCCCACGGAGGTGCAGGATCGGTCGCGCGAAGAGCCAGCCGGTGGCCGCGGCTACCAGCGCCGCGGCCGGCAGGGTCAGCACGAAGGGAGCGTCGAGGTGGAGCGCGAGCAGGGCCGCCACGTACGCGCCGATGCCGTAGAATCCGGCGTGGCCGAGCGAGATCAGCCCACCGTAGCCCAGGACGAGGTTGAGGCTGACCGTGAGCACGGCTTCCAGCGCCGCCACTGCCAGGAGCCGGTGGAGGAACGGGTCCTGAACCAGGAGCGGCAGCACGATGGCGAGGGCCAGAACGAGCCAGCCGGTTCGGATGTGTCTCCCTCGCCAGCGGCGCATGCTACAACCTCTCCGGTATGGCCCGGCCCAGCAGTCCCTGTGGCCGGAAGACGAGCACGCCGATCAGCAGCGCGAAGATGATCGCGTCCGACCACTTCGGCGAGACGTAACTGTCGAGCAGGACTTCGAAGACTCCGAGCAGTAACCCGCTGATCACTGCGCCGATCAGATTGCCGACACCGCCGATCACCGTCGCGGTATAGCCCTTGACCAGCGCCGCGATCCCCATGCTGGAGTAGACCACGCCGTAGAGCGCGGCTACCAGCACGCCGGCCGCGCCGGCCAGCGCCGAGCCCACCGCGAATGCGGTGGTGATGATGTGCGTGGTGTTTATCCCCATCAGCCGGGCCGTCTCAGCGTCGCTGGCGGTTGCCCGGATCGCCCGGCCGAGCTGGGTTCGCCGCAGCACGAGCTGCAGCGCGGCGAGCAGGGCCAGCGCGGTGACGAAGATGATCACCTTGAACGCCGGGATCACGGCCGGTCCGAGCGAGAGATTCCCCGGTGACCAGCCGAGCGCGAACGGGTGCAGCTCCGCGCCCCAGACGAAGGCGGCGAGGTACTGCAGCGCGATCGAGAGCCCGATGGCGCTGATGATCGCCGCGATGTGCGGCGCAGCCAGAAGTGGCCGGAACACCACGCGCTCGATCGCCAGCCCGAGCCCGGCGCCGAGGGCCAGTGCGAGCACGAGCACCAGCGTGAACTGGCCTAGCCCTCCGAGCTGTAGTGCCGGCAGCGCGGTGAGCACGAGGAAGGCGACCAGCATGTAGACCTCGCCATGCGCGAACTGGGCGACGCGGAGCACGCCGAAGATCAGCGCGAAGCCCAGCGCGACGAGCGCATACACGCCACCGACGGCCAGCCCGCTGACGAGCTGATCGACGAGTACGGGAAGCGTCACGGAGTCCATGGCTTGAACTGCCCATCCTGGACGATCAGGAACTCGAACTCGGTGTAGATCGCCTGCCGGTTCTCGTCGAAGGTCAGCGAGCCGATGGCGGTGTCCAGGTTCTCGATCGCTTCCAGACCGCGGCGGATGCCGTCACGGGTTGCGCCTTCACGGCGCGCAGCCTCAGCGATCGCCTGCGTGGCGGTGTAGGCATAGATCACGAAGGGAGTCGGCTCAGCGCCGTACCGCTGCCGGTACTCGGCCGCCACGGCCTCCCAGTTCTGCCCGCGAGCCACCCGCGCCGTGATCACACCTTCAACCGCCTCACCGCCGACCTGCGGGAACTGGTTGGAGATGATAGCGCCGGAGGCGAACCAGCGGGTCTGCACGCCGGAGGCCACCGCCTGCTTGATCAGCAGCGCTGCATCGTTGTAGTAGCTGCTGAGGTAGACCGCCTCTGCCCCGGAATTCTTCAGCTTGATGATGCCGCTGGTGAAGTCCTTGGTGTCCGGCTGGTAGGGCTCGTCGAGCACGATGGTGCCGCCGTTCTGCTGAACCCGCTCGACGAAGTACTGGTGCTCGGACTTGCCGAAGTCCGTGTTCAGGTAGAAGGTGGCGATCTTCTTCAGGCCGAGCTGCTTGACCATCAGATCGGCCATTGCCTGGGCACCGATGTCGTTGGTCGGGCTAACGCGGAAGACCCACTCGTTGCCCTGCTGCGTGATCTTCGGATCGGAGGCGGAGATCACCACCAGCGGCAACCCGTTAGCCTTGTAGATCGGCATAGCCGCATAGACCGTGCTGCTCGTGAAGTGGCCCATGCTGGCGACGATGCTCGGGTCGGAGCCGATCTTCTGGGCGATGTTCGCGGTCTCCGTCGTGTCGTTCCGATCATCGAACTGCTCGATGACGATCTTCTTCCCATCGACCCCGCCGGCCGCGTTGATCTTCTCGGCCGCCATCTGCGCGCCCCGGACGAAGTCCTGCCCATAGGTAGCTGCATCGCCGGACATAGGCCCGACGACGGCGATCTTGATCTCTTCCCTGCCGGCCCCGGCGAGCCCGCCGATACTGCAGCCGGCCAGGATCATTAACGTTGCCAGAACTAATGGAATGAGACGAGCGCGTGCGATGCTCATTTCAACGATACCCTCCTCGATCCAGCCCTCGCGGGATCGACCTGCCAGCCTTACGAACCTGGGTTGAGCCTGTACTGGGTGACCCAGTGTCCGGTTCACCCCGTTCTCGAGCGATCACGGTCCGCCACGCGTCAGCTCGAGGCGGACCAGTGTCCGCGAGCTCGGTTACGAACCGTGGATGCTGCTACCAGCAGCGGCGGTAGCGTGTTTCGCTTGTTGAATCAGTCAGGGGAGTAGGTACAGTCGCAGATCCGCGGCCAATAGGCCAGTACGAGGATAGTCAGCGGGCATGGCGGTACCTGTCGCATCGGATTCGAGCCTGAACCCTGGCGCATGATCCGCATCGAGCCACCTGGTGCGATCACCTGATACCGCCGTCTACCGTGCGGCGGTCTCAAGACCGCAAGTATCGAGACAAACGCGCCCGTTGTCAAGCGGAAAAGGCCTAGGGTCGGTGATTAAGGAGGCATCCTGGCTCCATGCCCTGCCTCCGCAACGTGCGGGAGCGGAGTGCCGTGGAGACGCACACGTGAGCATTTCCGAGACCTTCAGGCCTGAAACAGTCAGGTCAACCTCGTAACGAGTGCGTGGCCTGTATTCTCGAGTCAGGCAGGAAGTTTAGAGAGGCCTGGCTAAGCGATGAAGCTTTAGCCAGGCCTTAACTCTATCCTTGGCCCGGGACGTGGCGTGAACGACCTAGCCAGCTGTTCGGCGTACCGGGTAGGGGTGGCGGCGAACCGCAGGTTGCCCGCGCCAGTCTCCCAGGAGATCAACGCGTGATTAGGGCACGATAGCCCAATCATCGGGTAACCGGTAGTAGTAGAGCATGCGCGTCGGCTGGCCCGACCGGCGGATCCGGCCGCGATCCTCTCGCTGCAGCTCGCCGTAGCTGTTCACCACCTGAATGATCCGCCGCGCGCCGAGGTTGTAGAGGATCAGGCCAGAGTCGACCGGTTGCAGGCTGAGATCCCTGGTTACCTCGTCCAGGACGCGGAACGGCGGTAAGGTCGACGGCGGGGTACGCTCGATCATCGAATGGAAAGCCGACGTGTCCTCCGGCGTGTTGTGCTCGTCGAACACTGCCAAGCCCTTGCGAACCTCGCTGATAAAGTCGGCATCGTACGGGCGCGTGTACTCCAGGAGCTCCATCAGCGTCCGCGGGTTACGGCTGCATGCCGCCGCGAACATCTTGATCGCGTGGCCGGGGCCGACGAAGCTCACCGCTCCTTGCGCGTCGATCACCGTGAACCGAACCAATGTCACGGTCTCACCTTCACCCTTCAAGAAGAATTTGGCTCTTCAAAACGATCTCGCCCCGCTTCCGGGACGAGTGTCTCTTGGGAAGAGCCTTTGGCAACTGTACCATAGAGGTCAAGCGATCACCGGTGAGGGGTTCTCCATGAGCAGCCAGCTCGTCGCCACTCAGCGATATCACCGACAGGCGCTGGTCCCGGCGATCGGCGTCGAGGGCCAACAGCGCCTCCGGGAGGCACGCGTCTGCATCATCGGCATCGGCGCGCTCGGCACCCACGTCGCCGACCACTTAGCCCGGGCGGGTGTCGGCTTCCTGCGGCTGGTCGACCGCGATGTCCCCGAGCTGACGAACTTGCAGCGCCAGGTGCTCTTCGACGAGGCGGATGTTGAGTCGGCGACTCCGAAGGCGGTTGCGGCCGCCCGGCGTCTGGCGGCGGTCAACCACGAGGTCGAGCTGGAGCCGGTCGTTGACGACGTCAATCCATTCAACGTCGAGCGGCTGATCGCCGACGTCGACCTGGTCATCGACGGCAGCGACAACTTCGAGCTGCGCTATCTCCTGAACGATGCGGCGGTCAAGCTGGGCCGGCCGTGGATCTACGGTGGTGTCATCGCGACCCACGGGACGACCATGACCATCATCCCTGGGGAGACCCCATGCCTGCGCTGTGTCTTTCCCGAGCCGCCTCCACCTGGCGCTGCGCCAACCTGCGATACGGCGGGGGTGCTGGGACCGGCTGTGGCAGTCATCGGCGCGCTGCAGGCCGTCGAGGCGATCAAGCTCCTGACCGGCAACCGCGAGGCCCGCAGTCGCTGGCTCATCGGCTTCGATGTCTGGATCCCTGAGCTGACCCGCATCGATCTCCCGGAGCGGAACCCGGAGTGTCCGGCTTGTGGCCTGGGCCGATACGACTTCCTCGACCGGACCCAGCCGACCCAGACGATCCAGCTCTGCGGGCGCGACGCGGTGCAAGTCGTCGTCCAGCCGCGGGTTGCCCTCTCGTTCCCGGCGCTCGCTGAGCGACTGCGCCACTCCGGTGAGGTAAGCTATAACCGCTATCTGATGCGGTTCCGGGCAGGATCTTATGAGCTAACGATCTTCCCGGACGGGCGTGCAATCATTAAGGGCACGACCGATCCCGTCGAGGCGAGGTCAATCTACGCCCGCTATATCGGGATGTAACAAATGATCTACCTGGATAACGCTGCCGCGAGCTGGCCCAAGCCGGAGGTCGTCTACCGGACGCTCGGCGACTTCCTGCGTCGTACCGGAGCGAGTCCAGGTCGCCTTGCCCACCGGATGGCCATGGAGGCTACCCGTGCGGTCGAGGAGACCCGCAGTAAGCTGGCCCGGCTGCTCGGCATGACCGACGCCTGGCGGGTTGTCTTCACCGCCAGTGCCACCGACGCGCTGAACCTGGCGATCAAGGGCGTGCTCTCGCCCAACGATCATGCGGTGACGACGGTCATGGAGCACAACTCAGTGCGGCGCCCGTTACGAGCGCTGGAGGCGATCGGCGTCGCTATGACCAAGGTGCCGGCGGACGACCGGGGATTCATCGACCCGGCTGCGGTCCGGGCTGCGCTCCGTCCGAACACCCGCCTGGTCGCGGTCACGCATGCCTCGAACGTGAATGGCGCCGTGCAGCCGATCCGCGAGGTAGCGGAGATCGTCCACGAGCACGGCGCTCTCCTGCTGGTCGACGGCGCGCAGACAGTGGGAGCGCTCCCGTTTACGCTCGCTGACCTCGATGCCGATTTGCTGGCGTTCAGCGGGCACCGGGCCTTGCTGGGCCCGCCGGGCACGGGAGCGCTGGTGATCGGGCCCCGGGTAGATCCTTCCGAACTCTCGCCCCTTCGTGAGGGAGGCACCGGGGTAAACTCGGAGAGGGATATCCAGCCGCAGGAGTTACCCTACCGATACGAGGCCGGTATGCTCAATACCGTCGGCATCGCCGCGTTGGGGGCGGCGCTGGATTTCCTCAACCAGGTCGGTATCGATCGGGTTGCAGCGCATCAGCGAGCATTGACTGATCGGCTGGTCCGGGGATTGAGAGGTATTCCGGGCGTGCGTGTCCTCTCGCCGGACGACCCGGATCGTCGGGTCGCGGTCGTCTCCTTCGTCGTCCAGGGGTGGAATCCAGCCGACCTGGGTGCCGTGCTGGACCAAACGTACGGCATCGCCTGCCGGGCGGGCCTGCACTGCGCGCCGGAGGCGTGCCGGGCGCTGGGCGTCTTCCCTCAGGGTACTGTCCGGTTCTCGCCGGGCTTCTTCACGACCGAGCAGGAGATCGACCAGGCCATCGCCGCCGTCCACGAGCTTGCCCGCACGCCGCTCCACTTAGCGTGAGGGGGGCGCGTCCATGCCTGAGAACCGACGCTCGACTCGCCTCGAGGAGCAGATCAGAGAGATTCTGGAGCAGGCAGATCGCGAGCCGGCCTGGCGGCGCTGGCTCCGGCGGATCCGCCGCCCGCGACCCCATTTGGAAGCCATACCGCCTCGCCCGAGACGCCGCACCTGGTCGATCGAGCCGACCTGGGCCTGGATCGGCGCCACGTTTGGCCTCGCGCTCCTGGCCATTCTTGTCTCCGACTGGTCGCAGACGCTCGCCATGCTGCTGGCGATCAGTAGCCTCATCGTCTTCTTCGCGCCGATCGTCGCACGCTTTCGCCGGGGCCCGGTGGAGGTGTCCGGCTCGCGGCGCTGGCGAGGGCGAGATATCGAGCTTCCCCCGCCCCGCATCGGCCTGATGGGCCGGCTCCGCTACTGGCTCTGGCGGCTTCGCCAACGCCGGTGACCACACCCACCGGCGCGATCCGCTCGGCTGGGTTATGCTTCCGACCGAGGGAAGGGCAGCCGCTCCTGGTACAGGGATGTGGGTGGGGGATGCCGAAGATCGTCAGCGACATCGTCGATGTCTACGTCTTTCGCCACTACCGCAAGACAGCCCAGTTCCTGCTCCTGCATCGACGCCCCGACGTCCCGCTCGGCAATACCTGGCAAGCCGTGCATGGCAAGATTCTGCCGCATGAGCGTGCCGTGGAGGCTGCGCTCCGCGAGCTGCGCGAGCAGACCGGGCTCATCCCGCAGAAGCTCTACTCGGCCGACTTCATCAACCAGTTCTATGATCACACGACCGACTCGATCGTCCTGGCGCCGTCGTTCGCCGCGCTCGTCGAGTCGAGGGCGAAGCTACAGCTTGCCAGCGAGTACAACGATTACGCGTGGTGCGATCTCGAGGAGACGGTCGCTCGGCTACCCTGGACTGGGCAGCGCTGGGCCGTCCGGCACATCTACGACGTGATCGCCCTCGGTGGCGAGGAGGCCGAGTTCTATGCCCTGACCTGAGCGCGGTAGCCGTCAAGAGCGGCACTCGGTTCAGGTCGGCGGCGTGCGTCGCCAGCGAAGCAGGCAGCTAGATCCGAACCGCCGTGCCGCACGCGGTCACCATCAACATGCCGCCGCCACCGCCCATCTCGATGGTCTCGTAGTCGAGGTCTACACCGATGATTGCATTGGCGCCGAGCTGCTCGGCGGCCTGCCGCATCTCGTCGAGGGCGATCTCGCGCGCCCGCCGCAGCTCCTTCTCGTAGGCGCCGGACCGGCCGCCGACGATATCGCGGATGCCGGCGAAGAGGTCGCGAAAGAGGTTCGCGCCGAGGATCGCCTCGCCGGTCACGATCCCCAGGTACTCCTGCACCGGCTTACCCTCGATCGTGTTCGTGGTCGTGATGATCATCACCATCCGTGTCCCCCTCTCCACTGCTCGCGCCAGTGGGCCTACGTATCCAGCCGAACACATCTGCCGTTTCAGCTCCTTGCCAGACCGGTTCACTTTGTTGAGACAACTGCGGCCTGCCACACATCAGGATAGCCGCAACCGTGCCTACGGGCGAGCATCCCAGAGCGTGCCGGTATGGCTTGGGGCCGGGAAGGAGGGCGCTGGCCACACCGAGTGGTACCAGCGTGGCCAGCCGGTCGATGTGCACGCTCAGTGCAGGAGTGCGCGAACGGGCCCTGGCTAAGGTACCATTCGTCCTACCCGACGACCCGGGCATTGAAGCGCTCGACGACCTCGTCGAGGTGGTCCGCCCACCACTCGTAGTCAGGATAGACTTGAAGCGCCTTGTTCTGCGGAGAGCTCGGCAAGATCGCCAAGCGCTCCGGCGGGAGCGCGTCGAAGGCACGCTTGTTGGCCGGACCGTCGGGGGTAGATCATCGCGAAGCGGCCCTGGATCTCCGGCCGCAAGGTGAAGTTGATGAAGTCGTGTGCCACGTCCACGTTCTTCGAGCCGCGCGGGATGACCAGCGAGTCGCTCGACAGCCGCCCCTGGTTCCAGGTGTACGCGAGGGGCGCACCCTGCTCGATCACCACTTGCACCCGCGCGATCCAGGCATCAGTCATGTCAACCTCGCCGTCGGATAGGAGCTGCGCCGGCTGGGCCCCAGCCTCCCACCAGACGGTGATGTGTGGTTTGATTCGGTCCGAGGAGCGGAAGGCGCGGTCGATATCGAGTGGGTAGAGCTGATCGATCGGCACCCCATCGGCCAGGAGCGCGGCCTCGATCGGGCCCCACTGCGCGTACTTCTGGAAGGCGCGCACGCCGGGGAATCCCTCGACGTCCCAGAAGTCCGCCCAACTGTTCGGGGGCTTGTCGGGAAACTTGTCCTTGCGGTAGGCCAAGCAGGTCGAATAGTAAAAGTAGCCGACGCCGTGCTCGAGGATCAGCTCCGGGAAGATGTCTTTCGTGTCGATCGTATTGTAGTCGAGCGGCTCGAGCAGGTTCAGCCGGCCCATCGGGATGACGGCCTCGGTGCCGACGTCGACCACGTCCCACTCCACGTTGCCGGACTCGACCAT
>BEIC01000033.1 GCA_002898875.1 bacterium HR26 | reverse complement strand
GTGAGGTCAATGACCCGGGCGGTTAACGCCTCGAGCCGGTCCTCGGTGCGCCGCTGGGCCTCGGCCAGCTCCTCCATCCGCGTCGCCAGCACGTCCACCTGCGCTGTGAGCGCTGCCAGCCGCTCGTCAGTCCGCCGCTGGGCTTCAGCGAGTTCCTCCATGCGCGTGGTCAGCGCTGCCATCCGCGCATCGGTCTGCTGTTGGGCTTCGGTGAGCTGGTCGATCCGCAGAGCAAGCGCGTCGAGGCGCTCTTCGGTGCGGCGCTGGGCTTCGGCCAGCCCGGTCAAGGCCTCAGTGAGATGCGCCTGCGCCGTCTCCACGCGCTCCAGGCGCTCCAGCCCCTGCTGCTGAAGCTGTGCCATCTCACGGACAATCTCAACCAGTTCCCGTGTCAGGCCCGGCAGGCTGAGCAACTCCTCGGTCAGCACGATGCGCCGCAGCTCGGCACGCCACTCCGGGTGCTGCTCCAGCAGGCGAATCAGCTCGTGCAGGTCATCGGTGCTCAGTGTCACGGATCGTCCTCTCGGGCTCCACTTCTGCTAGTGTATCGAAATCTTGGCGAACCCGGGCCTCCGGGCTCTCCAGGCATCGCCAGTCCGCTACCGAGCGGCTACGATTCCTTCCAGCCTGCGGGCACTCGCCGCGGGATCGTTGCGGGTAACACGGCCGATGTCGCGTCGCATGCCGTGACCGCCTGCGAGGGTCAGAGCGGCGCGTGGGGCCGAAGGCAAGGGAGAGGCGGGCATGCCGGCGTTGAGTCACAGCGACAGTCATGACTGGTTCGCGGTTGAGGAGGGGGATAGGCGTGGGTACCCGCCCGCTCTCGGGTGTGCTCCGGCATGCGGATGAGGCCACCGGCGCGCACCGGGAACAGCTCTGGGGCAGCCTGGCCGTGCTGCTCTCGACAATCGGCTTCGGCGCGCTGCCGACACTGACTAAGCTGGCCTATGCGGCCGGGTTGAACGTGCCCACCCTGCTCAGTTTCCGCTTCGGTCTGGCAGCGCTGGTCATCTGGGGCACGCTGGCAATCCGGCGGCAAGCGGGAGGGCCAGGCCGGCACGTCGTGTCTTTCCTGCTGTTGGCAGCCTGCTTCATCGGCAATACCGCGCTCTTCTTCTCCAGCCTGCGCTACGCGCCGGCGACGGCGGCCGCCGTGCTGTTCTATACCTACCCGGTGGTGGTGGCGCTCCTCGCGCTCCTCTTCCTTCGAGAGCCGCTGACGCTCCAGCGGGTACTGGCGCTGGCACTGGCCGTGCTCGGCTGCGTGGTTGTCCTCGGACTCTCCATCGACGACATCGATGCCCGGGGGATGGTCTTCGCGCTGGCGTCAGGCGTGGTCTACGCCGCGTACATCGTGCTGAGCAGCCGCCTCCTGCGCGGCGCGGCCGTTGCGGTCGCCAGCGCCTGGATCATGACGTTCATGGCAGCGGCCTTTGCCAGCTTCGGGGCAGCGACCGGCTCGCTCGATGTCTCCTTCGCGCCCGCGGGCTGGCTTCTGCTGCTCCTGATCGTCACGGTCTCGACCGTGATGCCGGTGCAGCTCTTCCTGGCCGGTACCCTGAGGGTCGGGCCGACGCTGGCCTCGATCCTGGGCACGATGGAGCCGGTCTTCGCCGTGCTGTTCGCGGCGCTGGTGCTCGGTGAGCGGCTGGGCTGGCCCCAGGCGATCGGCGGTGGCTTGATCGTGCTGGCCGTATTGCTGCTCCGGCTGCCGCCGGGCCTGCTCGCGAGCCTGGCGGTGGGACGCCGCCGGTCGCTGCAGCGTCGAGCGATTTCCGGATCAGGAGGAGCGCCCCGCTCCGACCCTGAGGCGCGGTAGGATACAGGTGGGGTACGTTCGCGGTCGCGGAGGTGGGGAGGCTATGTCGATCTCCTGGCAGCAGATACGCGACGAGGTGACGAGACACCTGCAAGCGCTCATCCGCTTCAACACGGTGAACCCGCCGGGGAACGAGACGCAAGCGGCGGCCTACCTAGTGTCCGTGCTGCAGCGCGAAGGCATCGAGGCCCAGGTCGTCGAGAGCGCGCCGGGCCGGGGCAACCTGGTGGCGCGGATCCGGGGCGAGGGCCGGGCACGTCCCTTGCTCCTGATGGCGCACAGCGATGTCGTGAGTGTCGAGCCGGAGAAGTGGACACACGACCCCTTCGGGGGCGAGATCGTCGACGGGAAGGTCTGGGGGCGCGGCGCGGTCGACACCAAGTGCCTCGTCGCCTGCGAGCTGATGGTCATGCTGCTGGTGAAGCGGCTAGGGCTGGCTCTCGACCGCGACCTGATCATGGCGACCTTCGCTGATGAGGAGGCGGGAGGACGCTACGGCGCCGGCTGGATGTGGCAGAACCGGCGCGAGCTGATCGACGCCGAGTACGCCATCAACGAGGGAGGCGGCGCGGCTCTGGAGGTGGCTGGCCACCGCTTCTATCTCTGCCAGACCGGCGAGAAGGGCGGCGCCCGCATGCGCCTGACTGCCCGCGGCGAGCCGGGCCACGCCTCGATGCCGTTGCCCGATACCGCGATGCGCCGGGCTGCCCAGGCGGTGGTGGCGCTGACCGGCTACACCTTCCCCACGGTGTTGACCCGGACGGTCGAGCAGATGCTGCGGGCGATCGGGCAGAAGGTCGGCGGTGAGCTCGAGCGGCAAATCGAGGCGGCGTTGCAGGATCCCACCTGGGAGAACCTGGCGAAGCTGCCCCTCAACGAGCCCGAGCGGCGGATGCTCTACGCGATGACTCGCAACACCGCGGTGCCGACGATGATCCGTGGCGGGCACCGGATCAACGTAATCCCCTCGGAGGTCACGGTCGACGTCGATGGCCGGGTCCTGCCCGGCCAGAGCCCGGAGTCCTTCGCTGCCGAGGTCCAGGCGCTCCTCGGCGGGCTGGTCGAGGTCGAGCTGACCGGCCGGAGCAGCGCGCTGGAGGCGGATCCGGCTTCGCCGCTGTTCGACACGATTCGAGCGGTCATGCAGGAGCTGGAACCGGGCAGCGAGGTCGTGCCGTACCTGGTGCCGGGCGGCACCGATGCCAAGAGCCTACCGGGGATCAAGGTCTACGGCTTCATGCCGATGCGCGACCACCCTGAGGAGTTCGACCTCGCGCACGCACATGACGAGCGCATCTCGGTCTCGACGCTCGAGTTCGCGGTCCGGGCGCTGTTCGAGATCGTGACCCGCTTCTGCCATGCCCGGAGCGCTGGCGGGGTGGCGGCAGGATGAGCCGCGGCCTGGTGCTGTTCGACATCGACGGCACGCTGCTGCGCGCGGGCGACCGCGAACACGCCCGGGCCTTCGTCGAGGCGATGGCCGAAGTCTTCGGGCGGCCGATCGACCTGGACGGCGTGCCACTGGCAGGGATGCTCGACAGCGAGATCGCCCGGCTGGCGCTGGAGCGAGTAGATATCGCCCCCGTTGAGGTCGAGGCGAAGCTACCCCTGGTGATGCAAAAGATGGGGGAGCGCTACACTGCCCGCGTGCTGGCGGGCGACCGGGCGGACTGGGTACTGGCGGGAGCCGTCGAGTCGGCGCTGGCACTGGCCGACGCTGGATACGCGCTGGGCGTGCTGACCGGCAATGCCCGGCCGGTGGCGCGGGCGAAGCTGGTGGCGGCCGGGCTGGACGAGCTGTTCCCCATCGGTGCCTATGGCGACCAGGCTCGGACACGCGGCGAGCTGGTGCGGCTGGCGTGTGCCGAGGCCGAGCGCTACTATGGCATGTGCTTCCCGGCCCATCGCGTCATCCTGATCGGCGACACACCGCGGGACATCGCCGCGGCTCGTGCGGCCGGGGCCAGAGTGCTGGCCGTAGCGACCGGCCGCTACAGCGTTCTCGAGCTGAAGGCGGAGGGGGCCGACGCAGTGCTGCCTGACCTCTCGGATCCGGTCGCCACGCTGGCTGCGGTGGAGGCGGTGCTGAGCGGTCTGGCGCCTAAAGGCTAAGCAGCCGCATAGCTCAGAGAGCCAAGGGCAGATAGTCGTCCAGCCGGGCCTGCACTCCCCGGCCGGACCTGGCTCGATCGCGTCTCTGCAGCGGGCTCAGGCTCGCGCTAGTTGCGCCAGCCCGACCGGGGTCCGCCACTCTGCCCGGCGCGGATCCTTCCCGCGCAGCACGTCGTGGAAGAGCTGCTCGAGCCGCCGCGTGATCGGGCCGATAGCCCCGTCGCCGATCTGGTAGTGGTCGATCTCGACGATCGGCGTGATCTCGGCCGCAGTGCCGCAGAGGAAGACCTCGTCGGCGATGTAGAGCTCGGTGCGGTCCACCGTCCGCTCTTCAACCGCGAGGCCGAGCTCTTCGCGAGCGAGCTGGATGAGCGCGTCGCGGGTGATGCTCTCGAGAATGCTGCTGGTGATGTCGGGCGTGATCAACTTCCCGTCGCGCACCAGCATGACGCAGGCACCGGGCCCCTCGGCGACCTTCCCTTGCGCGTTGAGCAGGATGGCCACGTCGTACCCGTCCAGCGCGGCCTCCATTGAGGCGAGCTGGCTATTGCGGTAGTTCGAGATGTTCTTGACGCGCGGCGGCA
The DNA here is from genome assembly GCA_002898875.1 of bacterium HR26. Lineage (GTDB taxonomy): Bacteria > Chloroflexota > Chloroflexia > Thermomicrobiales > Thermomicrobiaceae > Thermalbibacter. Next base: position 10,982 of record BEIC01000033.1, on the reverse strand, counting down.
TCACGTCGTCGGAGATGCGCCGCCAGGAGCTGACCCGCGCCTTGACGGTCTTGCCGGTGAGCAGGTGCGACGGCATCGGACGAGTAGCGATGAACATCTGCGAGTCGGGGCTGAAACCGCTGAAGCTCCGCGGCCCGGAGCCGCGGTAGGCCACCGGGTTGATGTAGGTATCTTCCCGGCACTCGTTGTCGCGCAAGAGTTGCAGGATCGCCGCAGCGAGCTCATCGATCGAGTACTTCTGCTCCAGTCGCACCAGCTTCATCGAGCGGGAGAGCCGCTCGAGATGCTCGCGCAGCCGGAAAACGTAGGCCTCGCCGGACTCCTCGTTCCAGTAGGCCCGGATCCCCTCGAAGACCGCACCGACCGTCGACCAGCCGAGCTCGGTGACGTGGACGGTCGCCTCTTCCCACCGGACCTGCCGGCCGTTCCACCACAGGTATGTCGGGTGCTCGCTGCTCACGTGACCCTCCTCGATGCGCTACCGTTCAACTGCGGCGGCTTCGCCAGCTCCTCGCGCACCGCCCTGGTGCGGCTGCCGCCTCATCGTATCATCCTGCGCGAGGCTTGGAAACAGCCGATCCGAACCGATCGAGCCGCCTGCCTACCCGCTTCCCCGCTCGCCGAGCGAGACGTACCACTTGAACCGGCTGAACAGCCGGTTCGGGCCGACTGGATCGCCCTGGCGGTTGCGCGGCATGGCCTGGACCCACGGCTTGACGAGAAAGGCGGCCACTGGATAGCCGATCGGCACGTAGATCGCCTGCTCCTGGAGGATGCGCTCGCACTGGCGGTAGATCGCCAGCCGCCGCAGCCGATCCGTCTCGCGATCGCCGAGGCGGATCAGCGCTTCGAAGGTTGGGTCGGCCCAGCCCAGGCCCCGGATCTGCCGACGCTCGCTGGCGAACAGGGCGGCATAGGCGGCGCTCGGATCAGGGTAGGGGAAGTCCCAGCGGAGCCAGAGGAGCTGGAAGTCACCCTGCTCCAGCACCGCCTCCCAGTCCTGGTGCGGTACCTCGCGTAGCGTGAGGGGCATCCCGAGGTTCCCGGCGAGCTGGCTGAGGACATCCTCGACCAACGCCCGCTCCTGCTGGTTCAGGCCCTCACGGGCCGCCAGCGTCACCGGCGGCCAGGCTGCCGGGTCGGCATACGGCGTCGTCTCCAGCAGCCGTCGCGCCGCGTCAGGATCGAACCGCTGGCCGGCCAGGATCTCATCGTCCTCTTCCAGATGGCCGGCCATGCCTGGCGGGACCAGTGAGAAGGCCGGGGTTGCCACACTGTAGGTCAGTTGCCACAGGCGCTCGCGGTCGATGGCCCGCCCGAGCGCGCGGCGCACCGGAAGCTGGTCGAACGGCGCTCGCAGCGTGTTCAGCACGAGGATCCAGATGGCCGGCTCGAGAGGGCGAACGAGCTGAGGACTGAGAACGGGGTCGAGCACGACTGAGCTCAGCGACTCGGCGGCAACCGAGGCCAGGTCGAGATCGCCGCGGAAGAAGGTGACCAGCTCCTCCTGGGCAGGTAGGATCGGCGTCACGCAGCGGTCGATCCGCAAGCCGCTGTTCCAGTAGTACGGGTTCCTGGTGAGCGTGAAAGCGCGGCCGCGCTCCCAGGTGGTGAGCTGGAAGGGGCCATTGGAGACGCAGCGGCCGGCCTCGGTCCAGCGATCGCCCCACGCCTCGACCGACGGGCGGTGCGCCGGCAGCAGGCCAGGCAGGCCGAGCAGGACCGGGAAGTAGCTCCGCGGTTCCTCGAGCTCGATCTCGATGGTCCAGTCATCCAGCGCGCGCACCCCGAGCAGCGCCGGGTCAGCGCCCTCCTGGTTCACGGCCCGGGCATTGACGACGTCGAAGAGCAGCGGCGCCTGCGGGGCCCCGGTCTCCGGCGCCAGCATCCGCTGCCAGGACCAGACGAAGTCCTGCGCCCGTACCGGGTCGCCGTTCGACCAGCCTGATCGGCTACGCCGCAGGGTGAACACCCAGCGCCGGCTGTCGCCGCTCGACTCCCACGACTCCGCCCAGTCCGGAACGGGCTCGTAGTCCGGGTTGAGGGCAACCAGGCCGCCGAACAACTCGGGGTCGCCGCCACAGCCGGCGTTCGCGTTGAAGTCGTGGCTCTGCGGGTCTTCGACAAAGCCACCCTGATAGAAGACGACAGGCGGAGAGGGGGTAGAGGTCGGAGAGGGGGTTGCCCTAGGGGAGGGGAGCATAATGGCCGGCGTGGCGAGCTGAGGGGGTGGTGACGCTTCGGGCTGTTCGGCGCCGGGCACTGGGGTCATGGCCCGTTGCCGTTCACGATAGACGAGGAGGGCACTGCCGGAGAGGGCAGCGGCCGCTCCCATCCAGCCGAGCAGCCGGCGCCGGGTCAGCCGGTGGTGCTGCGCTGTCGGTGGGCGGTCAGGCACCGGCGGTGGCCTCACGCGCGCCCCCTCTCGCATCTCCCGGCTGTCGTGGCCACGCCCTGAGGCCCACGTGGAGCAGCTCAGTCGAGCCGCACGGCTCCGGTGAACGACTCGCCCGCGACCAGGAAGGCACGGGCTGCCGCTCCGTAGATCCCAGCGTCGGTCCCGAGCGCCGATGGCAGAATCCGCACGTCGTCGACGATGTACTTGATTGCGTAGTGCGGAAGCCAGCGCCGGAGCGGATCTAGGAGCAAGTCGCCCACCTGGGCCACTCCCCCACCGATGACGATCAGCTCGGGGTTGAACACGTTGACCAGCCCTGCCAGGCCGACGGCCAGGGCTCGACCGGCGTTCTCGAAGACGCCGCGGGCTGCCTCATCGCCCTCCTGGGCGGCCTGCGCTACCAGCTCAGCCGTCACCGGGCCTCCGGCGGCTGCCCGGCGAATCGCCTCCGAGCGCCCGGAGTGGGCCAGTGCCTCGCCGTCCCGGGCAATAGCCCAGCCGCTGACGTACGCTTCCAGGCACCCGATCCCGCCGCAGTGACACCGCGGGCCATCGGGGTTCACGGAGAGGTGGCCGACCTCGGCCCCCAGCCCCCGGTAACCCTCGATGAGCTGGCCGTGGGAGATGATACCGCTCCCGAAGCCGGTGCCGATCATCACATGGATGAGATGGCGGCAACCGCGCGCCGCGCCGAACATCGCCTCGCCCAGGGCTGCGCCGTTGCCGTCGTTCCCAATCACGATGCGCCGGCCTAGCCGCTCGGCCAGCATTGCTCGGAGCGGCACGTTGCGCCAGCCTGGCAGGTTCGGCCCGAAATAGATGATCCCTTCATCCGGATCGAGCGGGCCCGGCGCTACCACACCGACTGGGATCTCCGGCCCGGCGCCGGAGGCCGCGATCACCTGCTCCGCGAGGGTGACCATCCGCTCGACAACCGGCTGAACCCCCTCTTCCACCCGGGTCAGGGTGCTGACGTGGTGCGAGAGGGAGCCCTCAGCCGTGACAAGCGCCGCCCGGATGTTGGTGCCGCCGAAGTCGATCGCGATCGCTGCCGGTATCCCCATGCCATACCCCTCGCTGGGCATCCTGCCGCTGGGTCGTCAGTTCAGGAAGCGACAGCGCAGCAGGGTGACTAGCACCGTAATCCCGTCACGCCAGGTGATCTTCTTGCCTTCCCAGTACTCGCGTCCATTGTAGGCGATCGGAACCTCGTAGATGCGGTACCCACGCTTAAGAATCTGCGCGGTGATCTCCGGGTCGAAGCCCCAGCGGTCACTGCGCAATCGAAGCTGGCGGGCCACCTCTGCGGTGAAGACCTTGTACCCGGTCTCCATGTCGGTCAGCGTCGTATCGTACAGCAGGTTGGTGACCAGGGTGAGGAAGCGATTCCCGACTGCGTGCCAGAAGTACATCGCCTTGTGCTCGCCGAGGAAGCGGGACCCGTAGACGACCTGGCTTCGCCCCTCGACGATCGGCCGCAGCAGTACCGGATAGTCCCGCGGGTCATACTCCAGGTCGGCATCCTGGATGATCAACACATCGCCGGTCGCCGCCGCCAGTGCGGTGCGGACCGCAGCTCCCTTACCCCGGTTGACGGCATGGTAGATGACCTTGAGGTCCCGGGCACCTTCCGCCTCCTGAGCCAGAGCCTCGCGGGTGCCGTCGGTCGAGCCGTCGTCCACGACGACGATCTCGCGCTGGAAGGGCAGCTCGACAGCCCGCACGCGACGGATCAGCTCGAGGATCGTTCGCTCCTCGTTGTAGACCGGGATCAGGACCGAGATACGCTGGATCGACCTGCTCGGGCTCCCCACCCCAACCTCCCCGTCGGCGATCCGCCGCCCCTCCATGCGGGGTCGGCCGGAGCAGCCCAGGAAAGAGGCTGCTCCGGCCGCAGTTTACAGGATGAACTTGCTCAGGTCCTCGTCAGCCACGATGTCGCCCACGCGAGACCGGACGTACTCCGCGTCGATGCGCACCGTCTGGCCAGCGAGGTCGGCCGCGTTGAAGGAGACGTCCTCCAGCACCCGCTCCATGATGGTCGACAGCCGGCGGGCGCCGATATCTTCCGTGCGGGCGTTCACCTCAGCCGCCAGCCGGGCGATCTCCCGGAGCCCGTCCTCGGTGAACTCGAGCTCCACGCCTTCGACCCGGAGCAGGTCGGCGTACTGGCGGGTGAGCGCGTTCTCCGGCACCGTGAGGATCCGGTACAGGTCCTCTTCGTTCAGCCGCTGCAGCTCGACTCGGATCGGGAAGCGTCCCTGCAGCTCCGGGATCAGGTCGGACGGGCTCGCGTTGTGGAAGGCGCCGGCCGCGATGAACAGCATGTGGTCCGTCCGGACCGGGCCGTAGCGCGTCATCACCACCGAACCCTCGACGATCGGCAGCAGGTCACGCTGGACGCCCTCGCCGGAGACGTCGGGGCCGTAGTCGCCGTCGCGGCTGATCAGCTTGTCGATCTCATCGATGAAGATGATGCCGCTCTCCTCGGCCCGCTTGATCGCCGCCTCGACGACCGCGTCGAAGTCGACCAGCCGCTGTGCCTCCTGCTGGGTCAGGATGCGGCGCGCCTCGCGCACCGAGACCCGGCGGGTCCGACGGCGCGAGTGGAAGCTCTCCAGGAACTCCGTGAAGGTGTCCTGCAGCTCCTCCAGGCTCAAAGCCCCGTTGCCGTCGGCCGGCGTGAAGTAGACGTCGAACTCGCCCTCCAGGTCCAGCTCGATCGTCTCGTCTTCCAGGACCTCGCGGCTCAGCAGGTCGAGCAGGCGCTGGCGCTGGCGGTTCATCCGGCGCTTGAGCGCCGACCGGCGCTTGCGCTGCTCCGCCGTCGCCTCCTCCGAGGCGGCACGCTCGTCCTCATCCTCGTCTTCGTCGGCGGCTCGACGCCGCTGGCGCTGCTCGACCAGGAGGTCGGCCAACCGCTGCAGGGCCGCTCGCGCCGCCTCGTCGCGGACCGCCTCCAGCCGCTCACCGTGCAGCATGCTGATGCTGACCTCGACCAGCTCGCGGACGATCGACTCCACATCGCGCCCGACGTACCCGACCTCGGTGAACTTGGTGGCCTCCACCTTGACGAAGGGCGCGTCGACCAGCTTCGCCACTCGGCGGGCGATCTCAGTCTTGCCGACACCAGTGGGGCCGATCATCAAGATGTTCTTGGGGACGATGTCGCGCCGGACGTCCTCCGGGAGCTGCTGCCAGCGCCAGCGGTTGCGGATCGCGACCGCGACGGCTCGCTTGGCCTGCTCCTGGCCGACGATGTAACGATCCAGCTCGGCCACGATCTGGGCCGGGGTCAACAGCGCTCGATTGGTTGGGATACGGGTCACGTTGGTGGTCATACTCTGTTCAGCGATCATCAGCCTCGCACTCGTGCTCTGGTGGCACTGTGATGAGTGTCACCTGGTCGTTCGTGTAGATACAGAGATCCGCGGCCACCTGCATGGCCGCTCGCGCGATCTGGGAAGCGCTCAAGTTGGTGTGGCGCAGGAGCGCCCGAGCCGCCGCGGCGGCATAGGGCCCGCCGGTGCCGATGGCCGCCACGCCGTCGTCCGGCTCGATCACATCTCCCTCTCCGGAGAGCAGCAGCAGTTGTCCGGGATCGCCCACGAGGAGCTGCGCCTCCAGCCGCCGCAGGTAGCGATCGGTGCGCCACTCCCGCGCGAGCTCCACCGCCGCCCGGCGCAGGTCGCCGTCCCAGGCCTTGAGGTGCTGCTCGAACTTATCGAACAGCGTTAGCGCGTCGGCCACCGCGCCGGCGAACCCGGCGACGACCCGCCCATCGTAGAGCGGGCGGATCTTGCGCGCGCGGTGCTTGAGGACTACCTCTCCGGCGGTGACCTGCCCGTCCCCGGCTATCGCCACGACGCTGTCCCGGAGCACGCCCAGGATCGTCGTCCCACGCCACGTCGCGGCTGCACCCATCTACCCCATTACCTCTCCGAGCGGCCACCGTGGCCGTAACCTCATAATTTTACCTCGCCTGGGCAGAGCTGGCGGTAACGGGGTAATCCCTCACGCCCGCCCTGCCGCTTCCTCCTCTGCTGCGGTGCGGGAGAGGGAGCCGGAGGTAGCGAGCTCGGCCGCGTTCGCCTGGTGGCCGCAGGCTGGACAGCGGAGCGTGCCCTGCTCTCGACGGCCACTCGCGACCATGTAGCTGCCGCACTGCGGGCACCGCTCTGCGACCGGCCGCTCCCAGCTCACGAAGTCGCACTCCGGATAGCGGCTGCAGCCGTAGAACGTGCGTCCCTTGCGGCTGCGGCGCTCGACGACCTCGCCGATGCCGCAGGCTGGGCAGCGCACGCCGACCTTCTCCAGCAGCGGCCTGGTGTTGCGGCACTCGGGGAAACCACTGCACGCCAGGAAGCGCCCGTAGCGGCCCAGCTTGATCACCATCGGCCGGCCGCACTTCTCGCAGACCTCGTCGGTCGGCTCGTCGGCGAGACGCACACGGGGCATTATCTGCGCCGCCCGCTCCACAGTCTGGTGGAAGGGACCGTAGAACTCCTGCAAGACCGGCACCCAGTCGCGCTCGCCGGAGGCGATCTCGTCCAGCTCTTCCTCCATCCGCGACGTGAACCCGACATCGACAATGTCTGGGAAGTGCTCGACCAGGAGATCGTTGACCGCGCGCCCCAGCTCGGTCGGGATCAGCTTGCGGTCGTCCACAGTGACGTAGTGCCGCTGCTTGAGCGTCTCGATCGTCGGCGCGTAGGTGCTGGGCCGGCCGATGCCGAGCTCCTCCAGCGTTTTGACCAGGCTGGCCTCGGTGTAGCGCGGCGGTGGCTGGGTGAAGTGCTGCTCCGGCCGCAGCTCGATCAGCCGCAGCGCCTCCCCCTGCTCGAGCGGCGGCAGCGGCCGCTGGTCGAGCTCGTCCTCCGTCTCCTCGTCGCGGCCCTCCCGGTAGATGACCAGGAAGCCGGGGAAGCGGATGATCGAGCCGGTGGCGCGCAGCAAGTAGGGTGCATCCTCCAGCCGGGCTCCGGCCGCGACGTCGACGGTGGTGGTGTCGTACACCGCGTTGCGCATCTGGCTGGCGATGAAGCGCTCCCAGATCAGCTTGTAGAGCCGGTACTGGGGCTGGCTCAGGTAGGGCCGGACCGACTCCGGGTCACGCGCCGGGTCGGTTGGGCGGATCGCCTCATGCGCCTCCTGCGCCCCCTTGGCCTTCCTGCTGTAGACGGGCGGCTTCTCCGGCAGGTACTCCTGGCCGAAACGCGCCGCGATCACCTCGCGCGCCCGCGCCTGCGCGGCGGCTGCCACGTTGGTCGAGTCAGTACGCATGTAAGTGATCAGCCCCTGGCTCCCCTCGGGGCCGAGATCGACCCCCTCGTAGAGCTCCTGGGCGATCTGCATCGTGCGACGCACCGGCATGCGGAGCTTGCGCGCGGCCTCCTGCTGCAGTGTGCTGGTGGTGAACGGCGGCGCTGGTCGGCGCTGCTTCTGGCGCTCGGTCACGCTCTGCACCCAGTAGCCGGCCGCCTGCAGCTCGGCGACCACCGCCCGGGCCGCCGCCTCGTCCTTCAGCTCCGGCTTCTCACCCCGGACACGGATCAGCGTCGCGGTGAACGTCGGCGGCCCGCCGGCGCCGTCGCTCAGCTTGGCCAGCTCGGCCTCGATCGTCCAGTACTCCTCAGGGACGAAGGCCTCGATCTCCCGCTCGCGCTCGACGACCAGTCGGAGCGCCACCGACTGGACCCGCCCGGCCGAGAGGCCGCTCTTCACCTTCCGCCAGAGGAGCGGGCTGATCTCGTAGCCAACCAGCCGGTCGAGCACGCGGCGCGCCTGCTGGGCATTGACCAGCCGCATGTCGATGTCCCGCGGGTTCTCCAGCGCCGCCTTGACCGCCTCCGGGGTGATCTCGTGGAAGACGATGCGGCGCACCGGCTTGTCGTGGGCGTCGGTCGCTTCGATCAGGTGCCAGGCGATAGCCTCGCCCTCGCGATCAGGGTCCGTCGCCAGGATCAAGGTTCGTGCCTTGCGCACGCTCTCCTTGAGCTCCTTGACGACGTTCGCCTTCTCCCGGAGGATCAGGTAGGTCGGCGCGAAGCCGCGCTCCACATCGACGCCCAGCTTGCTCTTGGGCAGATCGCGCACATGCCCCATAGAGGCCTTGACGGTGAAGCCCCGGCCCAGGTAGCGGCTGATCGTCCGCGCCTTGGCCGGCGACTCGACAATCACGAGCGCGTCGTCTCCCCGGCCGTCACCGCGTGCGGCGGCCGGGGCGCGCACCGGCTGCCGGCTTGTGGTGGACTGCCGCGCCGTTCGCTTGCTCGTCTTCTTCGTCTCGGTCGACTTCGTCGTTCGCTTTGCCATCCTGCCCGCGTTCTCTACCTCAGACTATTCGTCATATTCATACCGAATCTGAAGGACCGATGCTTCACTCAAATCTCCCCAACCAGGCAGACTCGAGCGGAGACCGCCATAACCGCTCGTCCGTGTTCCGCTCATAGCTGCCTGACCGGGCCGCCGTCAACCAGCCTACCATGCCTGCCAAGCGCCGGTGGCCCATGCTGGGGCATGGAGGATACCACGACGGCCACTCGGCAACCCGGGCCACCGGCCACAGCTTCAAGCTCCGGCATAGTGCTGCGCGCCGAGGTGCCGCACGAGCCCCTTGAGTTGCATCTGCAAGAGCAGCGCGCTGACCTGGCTGATCCCTAGGCCGAGCTGCGCCGCCAGCTCGTCGATGTGGCAGGGGCCGGGCTTGAGGTGGGCCAGGACCTCACGCTCCTCCGGCGAGGCCGGCAAGACGGCCCGGGCCTCGAGCGCGAGCTGGCGGACCTCCAGCCGGAGATCCTGAAGAATATCTTCCGCCGAGCCGATCGGCGTCGCGCCCTCGCGCAGGAGCTGAAGCGTCCCCGCGCTCATCGGCGAGAAGATCGGGCCGGGTACGGCGTAGACTGTCCGCCCCTGGTCGGCGGCGAAGTTGGCGGTGATCAGCGCCCCGCTCTTGCGCGGTGCCTCGACGACGACCACGCCCAGCGACAGCCCGCTGATCAGCCGGTTACGGACCGGGAAGTTCTTGGCCATCGGTTGCTCGCCCGGAGGGAACTCGGTCACCAGCGCGCCCTGCCCGGCGATCCGCTCGGCCAGCCGCGCGTGCTCCGGCGGGTAGATAACATCGATGCCGCTGCCGAGGACGGCGATCGTCCGGCCTCCGGCGTCGAGCGCCGCCTCGTGCGCGACCCGGTCGATGCCTCGGGCTAGCCCGCTGACGATCGTCACCCCGCGCGAGGCCAGCTCGCCGCTGAGCTGGCGGGCGACGTCCTTGCCGTAAGCGGTCGGCCGGCGGGTACCGACGAGGGCGATGGCCTGCTCGTCCTCGGCCCGCAGCTCGCCCTGCACGAAGAGGACGAGCGGCGGGCTGGCGATCTCCTTGAGCAGGCGCGGGTAGGCCTCGTCGGCCAGCGTGATGAGCTCGGCGCCGCTGCGCCGTGCCCGCTCGAGCTCGCGTCCGAGGTCGAGCTGGCGGCGCTTCTCGACCAAGGCCTCGACGACTCGCTCCGGTAAGCCGGCCTGCCGGAGCGCAGCCAGGCTGGCCTGCCAGGCCGCCTCCAGGCTCCCGAACCGGGCCAGCAGCGTCTCCAGCCGCCCCGCGCTGATTCCCGGCACCAGGTGAAAGCCGAGCCAGTAGCCGATGTCCGGCAACGACATCATTGCCCCTTCCCGAACCGGCGGCAATCCTAGCAGCGGCCGGGAGGCAGGGCAATTCTGGCGGCGCCAGCGGAGAGAACAGGCATACCTGCACTGCGCTAGAATTACTCGCTGGACACGATAGCGCCGGGGCGAGACGATGGCGACGGTGTTCCTGGTTGAAGACGACGAGAGCCTGAGCAGCGCGGTGGCCTACAACCTCCGGCGGGCCGGCTACGACGTGGTCGCGCTCGCCGACGGCGAGGCGGCGCTGCGGGCGCTCGCCACCCAGCAGCCGGATCTGATCGTCCTGGACATCATGCTCCCCACGATCGACGGCTTCGAGGTATGCCGCCAGGTGCGGCGCACCAGCTCCGTGCCCATCCTGGTGCTGACGGCCCGCGACGACGAGGTGGACCGGGTCGTCGGGCTCGAGCTGGGCGCCGACGACTACCTGACCAAGCCGTTCTCCATGCGCGAGCTACTGGCCCGGGTGAAGGCGCTGTTACGCCGGCGCGCGCTGCTGATTGAGGAGCTCCAGCGCGATCAGGCGACGAGCCCCGAGCGATTGGTGGTCGGCCCGGTGACCATTGATCTCGCGGCGCGGCGGGTCTGGCGCTCGGGCCGGGAAGTGGTGCTCAAGCCGAAGGAGTACGAGCTGCTCGTCTACCTGGCTCGCCACCAGGGCCGCGTCTGTACCTCGGATGGTCTCCTGCGCGCGGTCTGGGGCTACGGGGGCTACGGGGATACCCGAACGCTGGCCGTCCACATCCACGGGCTGCGCGAGAAGCTGGAAGACGATCCCCGGCATCCACGGCTGATCGAGACGGTGCGAGGGATCGGGTATCGTCTCTCGCCGCAGGCGACCTCGTAACCGGGCCAAGGAGATTCGCGCTGCCCCGACCACCGGAGTCCCGTTCATGATCCGGCAATCTGGGAAGGCGCCCGA
>BEIC01000032.1 GCA_002898875.1 bacterium HR26 | reverse complement strand
CTTGAGCTCCGCCGGGTCGCGCACCTCGGCGAGCAGTCGCTTGAGCAGCCCCTCGGGCAAGGTAACCTGCTCAGGGCCGGGCGCGGTTGGCTCCGGCATCGGCTAGCCTCCCCACCGAACCCGGTCTCGCCTACTGACCGGGCTCGCGATAGAGCTCCAGGTCGGCGAACCGCGCGGTTCGCTCGAAGAATCGCAGATGGATCGTGTCGGTCGGCCCGTTCCGGTGCTTGGCCACGATGATCTCGGCGATGCCGCGGCGGTCGGTGTCCGGGTTGTAGAGCTCGTCGCGGTAGATGAAGATCACGAGGTCAGCATCCTGCTCCAGGCTCCCGGACTCGCGGAGGTCGGAGAGCAGCGGCCGGTGGTCGGTCCGCGTCTCGACCGCGCGGGAGAGCTGAGAGAGGGCCAGCACGGGCACGTTCAACTCGCGGGCGAGCCCCTTGAGCCCACGGGAGATCTCCGAGATCTCCTGCACGCGGTTCTCCGAGCGCCGGGCCTGCATGAGCTGGAGATAATCGACGATGACCAGGTCGAGGCCCTGCTCGGCCATCAGGCGACGCGCCTTGCTACGCAGCTCCATCACGCTGATACTCGGCGTGTCGTCGATGAAGATCTTCGCTTCCGAGAGCCGGCCGAAGGCCCGCGAGATCCGGTCCCACTCGCTGTCGTCGATGAAGCCGAGCCGCAGGCGATGCGTATCGACGCCAGTCTCCATCGAGAGGAGGCGCTGGACGAGCTGCTCGGCGGACATCTCCAGGCTGAAGATGGCGACTGTCTTGCCTGCCCGGACAGCCGCGTGGTGGGCGATCCCGAGCTGGAATGAGGTCTTCCCGACCGAGGGGCGTGCGGCGAGGATGATGAGGTCCGAGCGCTGCAAGCCACCGGTCAGCTTGTCCAGGTCGGCGAAACCGGTGGGGATGCCGATGACCTCGCCGCGGTGCTGCTGGATGTAGTCGAGCTTGTCGAAGTACTGCTCGAGGATCTGGCTGATCGGCACGAAGTCGCGAACGGTGCGGCGCTGGGACACCTCGAAGATGACCCGCTCAGCTTGCTCCAGCGCCTCCTCGGCATCAGCATGGTCCTCGTAGCCGATGCGGACGATCTCTGCCCCGGCGTCGATCAGGCGGCGCAGCGTGGCCGTGCGCTCGACGATGCGACCGTAGTACTCGACATGGACGGCGCTCGGCACCGCGCTCATCAACTCGGTCAGGTAGCTCACACCGCCGATGTCGTCGAGCCGCCCGCTGCGCTCGAGCTCATCGACGACGGTGACGAAGTCGGCCGGCACGCGGCGATTGTACAGGTCGAGGATCGCCTGGTAGATCAGCGCATGGCTGCCCCGGTAGAAGTCGTCTGGCTTGAGGAACGATGCGACTCGAATGATGGCGTCGCGGTCGATCAGCAGGCTGCCGAGGACGGCCTGCTCCGCTTCGATGTTGTGGGGCGGCAAACGCTCGACGGTCTCGACCGCGGTGCCGGCCATGCCGTCACTCCTCGACTTCCGGCTCTCCGCCCTCGCCTGCGGCCTGAGGTTCGGGGGGCACTGGAGCTGTCTGAGCCTCCGCCGCGGCCTCCTCGGGTGACGCCACGACGACGGTGACTACCGGTCGCAACTGGCCGACCAAGTGCACCGGAACCCGGTACTCGCCGATGGTGCGGATCGGCTCGTCGAGCAGGATCTTGCGGCGATCGATCTCCTCGCCGAGCGTCTCCTGCAGCTTCTCGGCGATGTCCTGCGCCGTGATCGACCCGTACAGCCGGCCGCTCTCGCCGACGCGGGCCGCGATGACGAGGCGCAGGCCGTCGAGCCGCTCGGCGAGCGAACGCATCGCCTCTTCCTCGCGGGCGATCCGGCGGCGCTCGGCCGCCAGCCGCTGTTCGGCCACCTTGAGCCGGCTGGGCGTCGCCGGCTCGGCCAGGCCCTTCGGAATCAGGTAGTTGCGAGCGTAACCGTCGGACACCGTCGCGATCGACCCGGCGGTGCCGAGCTTCGGGACGTCCTGGAGAAGGATCACCTTCATGCTGCGTTGCCTTCCTGCTCCTTGATCCGCAACACGCCTTACCTACCAGGCCGGTACGCAGACCCTCGCACGCTTGGCCTTCGGCGAGTTTCGCCTCCCCTCCTCGATCCACGGTGCGAAACCCGCGCCTGGGTGTCCGTACACCCAGTATGCCATGGCTCAACTATACAGACCAGCATGCCGGCCTGCAATTTTGACTCTCCGGCACTGTGGGGACGCGATTTGCCTGCGGGGGCGAATTTGCCGGCCTGTGCTCGCGGCTTCCGGATGCGCTCCGCCTGGGTATGCGACGGGAGGCCCTGCCCGGTTGCGACACGGTTTTGGGGATCACCTTGACCTGGGCGGGCCCGCTCCGCGGCTCGCTGGGAGGCGCTCAGCTTCGGCACCCGGCCCTGTTAGGCTCGAGGTTTCTCGTGAGTGCTCTCGGATTCCCGCAGCGAGTGGCGCAGCTCGCGGATCGCGCCGCCGATCGCGCGTCCGACGTCGCTCAGCTTGCCGGGCCCGAATAGGATCAGGACGACGACGAGGATAACGATGAGCTCCGGAACGCCGATGTCTGGCATTGTGCACCTCCGAGTGAAGCGGGATCACTCCCGTTCCCGCGCTCGCTGCTCCGGTCACCCGTGTGGCAAGGGTGGCATAGCGTCGCGCGCCTCGTGGCCGAGCTTGGCCGTTGCTTCTGCCCGGGTTCGCACCTGCAGCTTGCGCAGGATATGCTCGACGTGCTTCTTGACGGTGGCGGGCGAGATCGCCAGGTGCCGGGCAATCTCCTTGTCGCGGAGGCCACGCGCTAGGAGGAGCAGGACCTCCCGCTCCCGCGCACTCAGGACGGCCAGCAGGTCCTCAGGGGCGGCCGGCGCCAGCGTGCGGAAGTAGGCCAGCACGCGTGCGGCCATCGGCGGAGTCAGCGGCAGTGCCCCTTGATGCGCTTCGTGAATTGCGTCGACGATATCCGCTTCTCTGGCGTCCTTCGTGATGTAGCCGACGGCCCCGGCCCGCAGAGACTCGAAGAGGTCCTCCTGGGCCGAGGAGACCGTGAGCATGACGACCCGAGTGCGCGGCAGCCACTCAACGATCGCCCGAGTCGCCTCGATACCGGACAGCTCCGGTAGATCGATGTCCATCAGGATAACGTCGGGCCTGATGACTAGCGCGCGCTCGATAGCGGTGCGACCATCCGCCGCCTCAGCAACCACTTCGAGCTCCGGCCTGGCGGCGATGATCTCCCGCAGCATCCGGCGCATCCGGGGATGGTCTTCGACGAGCATCACGCGGATCATCGTGCGACCTCACTCTGGGAGCAGGGTAGCGTCACCCGCACGCTGGTGCCAACGCCGGGTTGGCTGGTCACTGTGAGCTCACCTCCTAAGAGCCGGGCCCGCTCGAACATGCTCTGGAGGCCGAACCGGCCAGGAGGCACCGGCGCGGACGGATCGAATCCTCGGCCATCGTCCGAGACGAGGGCTTCGATCTCGCCTGCGCGCTGCCTCAACTGGATAGTGACCTTCTGCGGCTGCCCATGCTTGCCGGCGTTGATCACTGCTTCGCGGATGATTCGTAGCAGCGCGACCTGCAGGTGGGCAGGCACGTCGGAGAGCGGTTCGAGCTGGTTAACTTCGATCGAGCAGCCGAAGCGGTCGGCCAGGTCTTCAGCTAAGCGCTCGAGTGCCCTGAGGAAGTCCGTTGGGGCGGCCGTCTGGCCGCGCAAGATCGTAATCGCATAGCGAGCTTCCGCCAGCGCACGGTCAGCGAGCTCGCGAAGTGTCTCTGATCCCGCAGCCCCGAGTCGCAGTTGCAGGACGGCTAGGTCCTGTGCCAGCCCATCATGGAGTTCCCGGGCTAGGCTCGCACGCTCCTCGCGAACTGCCGCCTGAGCAAGCTCGTCATAGAGGTCGATCGCCCGCAGCAGGCTCGCCGTTTGGTTCGCGACGGTTCTAATGTACTCATCTGTCTCCGCTTCCGGCTCGTGTGCGGATCGAAATGTGACGGTGATCCAGCCATAGCGGGTGTCGTCCGCTTGAATCGTGTAAACCCGCGTATTTCGCGCATCGCTCGGGGCTGGGGGCTCGGCATGGCTCAGGACAACTTCGGCGTCGGCCGGCACCGCGAGGCGCTGGATCGCTTGCCGAGCTGACTCGAGCACCAGATCCCGGTCACGACTCGCAACAGTCGTCTGGCTCAGCGTCAGCAGCGCTGATGCTCGCTCTTGCTGCCGCCGAAGGCCGCTCACGGCGCGCAGGTATTGATCTCCGAGGTAGACGAGTAGAAGTACGTAGGAGGTCAACCACAGAAGATCGGCGTTGCTGATCGTCGTGTGAAACGGAGCGGGATAAAAGGCGAACTGGATCTGCGCGAAGGCGGCGGTGACGAAAGAGAGGGCCAACCAGACATCGATGCCCCGCTGAACCGCGGCGCTGAGCTTGGCAGCCAGCAGGACATACAGGGAGATGATCCCTGCCTGCAGCGCGAGTCCGACGACGGTGTGCCTGAACAGCGTGCTGGGCTCCAGTGCTTCGGAGACACCGGGGACGAGCTCGAACAAGGTGGGCAAGGTGAAGCGACCAACCCAGAGGCCAGCATCCACCAGGGCAATCGAACCAAGCGCGGCGACAGCGACCGACCAGCGGCGTGGAAGATGGCCGCCGAGACCGAGGAGCAGGAGAATGCCGGCGATCAGCCGTGTGATGATCCAACCGTAGATCGGCGCGTCGCCGATGGCCGGCAGCGTGTAGATGCTGAAGGGCACGATGAGGCCGAACCAAAGGGCCGTGATCGCAATCGAGCCAAAGGCAGCCGAGACGGCGAGGTCGAACGGTTCCCGGCCGAAGGCGTAGCGAATTGCCCCAACGCCGGCTACCAGGGTCGCCACTAGAGCGTTGAACGTCTCAATGGTGAAGCTGAGCGTATCGTGCCGGAACGCGATCCGGCCATAAGGGGTAAAGAGCGCGACAAAGGTCAGGGCGCTCAAGAGTACCCACCAGGCCAGCACCACGCAGTGTGGCCAGCGGAACGGGCGCGCGCGTTCACGCTTCGCTGTGATGAGTCGTACTGTATCCTCGACCATCGCCTCTGCAGCCGCGAGGTACCTGCTGCACAGTATATGCCTGGCATATACGACCACGCTGCCATCCGATCGTCGTGCATGGATACCCGAACGCCGCTCAGTGATACCTGCTCGGCTTATGCTCGACGATACGTCTTTTGGCGTATGTTCCTTCGCGCCCCCGGCAAAGCGGTCGACCGCGAAGGAACGATCGAGCGCGGACAGGCAAATTCGTCCGAACACGCGATGCTGGACAGAGATCTCTGTCCAGCATCAAGCCGAGAGCACTCGTTCCGGTGCCTGCTCAGTCGATGGCGCCGTCTGGCGGTTCTCCGCTCTGTCACCAACCGAAGGACTATGGCGTCTTGGTCGGCGATGGCGTCCCGCTCGGCGCCGTGGTCGGCGTCCGCGCTGGAGTCGGCGTCTTGCTCGGTGCCGTGGTCGGCGTCCGCGCTGGAGTTGGTGTCCTGGCGGGCGCCGCGGTTGGCGTTCCGGCCGCCGTGGGTGTCCTGGCCACGGCTGGCGTCGGCGTTCGCTGGACAGCAGTTGTAGGCGTGGGTGTACGGGTAGCTGTCGTCGTGGCGCGGCGGCATGCTCCTCCGATGGTTAGTAGAGCGAGCACGGCGAGCATGACGATAGCGAGGTTTCGTAACCAGCGCACAGTTCTCCCTCCTTGTCTCCATCACGATTGTCCGGTCTGCCGCCGGCGGCTCCAGACCTCTCTATCGAGGGTAGTGAGGAGCTGCAGAGGCGGGTATACGCGTTTTGGCGTACTGCTGCTCGACGAGGAATTCCGCAAGGCCAGAGGCAAGGTCATACCTCGGCTCCCACCGAAAGTCTCGTCGCATGCGGTCGGGCCGCAGGCAGGAGATGCGAACGTCGCCCGGCCGAGCAGGCTTATACCGGCGGAGCGCCCGCCCGAAGTGCGTTTCGAGCAAGGCGAGCAGCTCATTGATGCTGGTCGCGCGGCCGCTCCCGACGTTCCAGACGCCGCAGCGAGCACTATCGAGCAGTTGGAGGAGGGCTGCCACCACATCTCTCACGTAGATGAAGTCGCGACGTTGCTCGCCGGTGCCGAAGATCGTCACCGGCAGGCTGCGCCGGAGTCTGGCAGTGAAGATCGCGATCACACCTCCTTCGAGGTCGGCCCGTTGTCGAGGTCCGTAGACGTTCGCGAGCCGAGCAATGGCGTAGGACAGGCCACTCCACTCGGCAAGGCACTCCGCCAGATACTTGTGAGCACTGTATGGATTTGCCGGGTGGGGAGCTGCGTTCTCATCAGCACCGGTGGTCTCACCATAGACGCCGCCAGTGGAAGCGAAGACGAACCGCCGGACCCCGCATGCCAGCGCGCCGCGCACGACGTGCACGGTTCCATTCACGTTCACGAGCCAGTCACGGATCGGATCCTCGACGGATCGGGCGACGCTTACCTGCGCTGCCAGATGGATGACCGCCTCCGGCCGGAGGGTACGGATCAGGCCCGGCGTCAGCGGGTTTGCGATGTCGATGGCGACAATCTGTAGACCCGGTGGGAGGTAGTCAGGGCATCCTCGTGAGAAGTCGTCCAGCACGATCGGCGTGTCGCCACGGGCCAGCAATGCCTCTACGACATGGCTGCCGATAAAACCAGCGCCGCCGGTTACCAGCACGCGCATGAGTCGACCTCCCTCTGCCTTGTGCTGGCGGGCTGTCTCCCTGCTTCCGGAACAGCCGGGAGAGATCGTCTCTGGCCGGCATGCGGGGAGGCCACACATTCTCGCCCGCGAAAGCCTGGATCGAGGAGGAGTTCACTGAGCGAGCGAGCGGTGAGCTGTTTCGCTTCTAACTGCTCGAGGATGAGCGGCAGCGCAGCCAGCGTCTTCCGCCAGGAACCGGGTGCGCTGTAGGCATCGGAATCGTGGAGCAGCAGGATGTCCCCCGCCTCCGGCTCCCCGATGCGCTGGGCGATGGATGCTGGTGTCGCGTGCGGCTCCCAGTCACGCCCCCAGCGGTTCCAGAGGACAGGCCGCCAGCCCTGGCGCCTGGCCTCCCACCAGGTCGTCAGCGTGAAGACTCCGTACGGCGGGCGAAAGAACCGCGTCGGCTGTCCGGTAACATCCTCGATGACGGCGCGGGCCCGGCGGAGATCATCGACGATCTGCCACGGCAGCAGCCTGAGGTGATTGCGATGCCGATAGCCATGAACGCCCACCTCGTGCCCGCACCGGACGATTTCGAGGGCAAGGGATGGAGCTCGCTCCACGCGTTCCCCGACGAGGAAGAAGGTGGCGATGGCGCCAGACTGTTCCAGCAAGCGCACGAAGGCTTCAGTAGGCGCGCCTGGCCCGTCATCGAAGGTCAAGGCCACTGCCGAGCTGGACAGGATGCGATCCAGGACAGGGAAGAGACGGCGGCCTGGCGCTGTGGCCGCGAGAGCCGGGGCAGCGTGGCAGACGAGGAGCGTGGCCGCTCCTAAGAAGAGACTTCGTTCAGTGGTACCCATCGTAGCCCCCGAGACTGGGACTCGCTGAGGATCTGCTGCAACCGTGACTGCGCCTCGTCGGGGGTCATCGACGATGTGTCGAGCACGATCACGCCCGCTGGGCGACTCTCCGGTTCGCTGTGGGTCATGACGAGGATGCGGGTATGAATCGGCGCCACCATGAGCGCGGTGAGGTTAGGCCGGTCACGCGAGCCGGGCGATGGGAGAAAGTAGACCGGTGACGCACCGGCACCCTTCTCGAGTTCCGACACTGCTCGTCGTACAGCCTGGCGCCGTCGCCACGGGCTGACGAGGTGGCGTTGACCGGAACGCTCGACAACCCCGAACGAGATCTCCGCCGTGGGGTGCAGCCCGCGCGCCCCGGCCGCGTCGACAAGCAAGGTCGCCGGCACATGCCAGGCCTCTATCTGACTCTGGAGCGCTCCGGCGACGAGCGGATCCGTCGCGATCACGACGAGGGCTTCCTCGCCCGCGGCGGGCGTGTGGTCCGTCATCGGGAGGCGGAGCGTACGGCCGGTCATGGCGAGCGCACCGGGCGACAGCGTGATCCAGAGCGCTGCGGCCGCGAGCGATGCGGCAACCGGGAGAAGCCGTGGGAGTGACCGAGAAGGAGACGCTCGCCCTGAACGCGCGGCCGGAAGGGGCTCCGTGCTCAGGATCGCCGCGCTTGCCGACATGTCGCTCTCGAAGCACGGCGCGGAGAGGCGCAGCGTGCCAGAGGCCATGGCGCGAAGCATCTCGTGCAGCTCATCGGCGTCGCGCGCCCGGCGGGCGACGCCGACCTGTTCCATGAAGCGAGCGTTTAGACGCCCGTGACCTGGGATCGGGCGGTAGATGATGATCGGCCGGCCGACAGCCATCGCTTCCAGGCATGTGACCCCGCCCGCGTTTTGGATGAGACAATCCGCGGCAGCCATAAGCTGGGGCATATCGTTCACCCAGCTGAGGATGAGCGCATTCGGGCACCTGTGGAAGCGTCGCTCCAGCCTGGCTCGCAGCCGTGTATTCCGGCCAGTGACGACGACGGCGAAGGCGCCAGCAGAGACCGCGAGGTCAACCGTCTCAGCGAGCGCGCCGACACCCCACGCCCCACCGGTGACCAAGGCCACGAATGCGGCCTCCGGGATACCCAAGGCGCGGCGAGCCGCCGCTCGTTCAGGTGGCAGTGCCGCGAAGGCCGGCGCCAGCGGCGGCCGGATCACGCAGGCGGAGTTGCTCCCGGCTCTCTGTACCGCGCGGGCGCTGGCGGCTGAGAGGACCAGGTGCCGGTCGATGCCGGGAGCTACCCAGAGCTTGTGTACGCCATAGTCCGAGATCACCGCGACAGCCGGGGTTGCCAGGCGGCCTGTCAGCCGTAGCCAGCCCAGGGTGGCTGTCACGAGCGGATAGGTCGACACGACGATGTCGGGTCGCTCGCGCTCGATGATCCGCTGCAGGCGGCGGCCGAAGAGGAGCCCGGAGAGGAGCCGGATGAGGCAAGCGATTGGCGTCAGGTCAACCAGGCGGAAGAGAAGCTCGTAGCTCCAGGGAGCATGCTCGAGCTGAAATCGGTAGACCGAGCGTAGCAGCCGGTCAAAGCGCGGCGACATGGAGCGGAGGCCGTCGATCGACACAATCTCGTGACCGGCTCGCTCCAGCTCGCACCGGAGTGCATTGGCCATGGCCTCATGTCCGCCGCCGATCGCTGCCCAGAGGACCAGGATCCTATACCGCTCTCTGCGCTGTGGCCCTCCTGGCAAGACAGCGGTGTCATCTCTGACCTGTTCACGTGCTTTCCAAGACAGTATCGTCCTCCCGAGGAGAACAACGCCGCAGATGAGCGTGATCGATCCGACAACCGTCATCGTTACCCCACCGTCGTCGATCGCTCACGGATGGGACAGGCATCGACAGTACACCCCTTCGATGTACGGGCACTCGGGAGCGGTGTCCATACGCTCTTTGGCGTAGCTCAGAGATCGCGTGCGGCAGGCACAGCGTTGAGGTCTGCTGGACAGCTCGCCGGCTGGTCGGCCTTGGGGAGAGCGGCGAGGCGCGCATCGCCCTGCCGGCAGGGATCACCACAGTGTGGGAGGCAACACCGGGGCAAGCGCAGGCCCCTCGGCAGTTCGCTCCCGCACCTGACAGCTCCGGCCGCTCGGGTTGCTACCGAAGCGGGCTGGTGTCTCGTGACGAGGTCTCCCGGCGGAGCAGCTCGTACAGGGCGATGGAGCCGGCGACGGCTGCGTTCAGCGACGTGACGCGCCCGCGCATGGGCAGCGCGACCTGGAGATCGGCGCGCTTGAGCAAGACCGGCGACATCCCGCTCCCCTCTGAGCCAACGATCAGGAGCGCTGGTGTCGGGATATCGGCCTCGAACAGGCTCTGTGCGCCCGGTCCAGGCTCCAGCGCGAGCACCCAGTAGCCGCAGTCGCGCGCCTGATCGACGGCGCGCGCCAGGTTAACTACCTGCGCGATCCGGAGGTGCTCCACCGCGCCTGCCGAGGCGTTGACGACGGCCGGCGTCACGCCAGCGGCCCGCCGCTCCGGCAAAAGCACGCCCGCTACCCCAACCGCTTCGGCCGTGCGCAGCAGCGTGGCGAGGTTCTGCGGGTCCTGGAGGTGATCGAGCACCAGGATCGGCCTGCCACCCCCCTGGTTGAGGATCTGATCGAGGTGCACGTAGGGGTATGAGCTGGTCTCCAGCGCGATCCCCTGGTGGTTGACCGGACCGAGCAGCCGATCCAGCTCGCGCCGCGGCACCAGGCGCACCTCGACGCGCCGGGTCTGAGCCAGCGCGATCAGCTCCTGGACCCGCCCGTGCCGCTCGGTACCCTCAGCCACCAGCAGAAGCCGATGGCGTCGGCGCCCGTGCAACGCCTCGTGGACCGCGTTCCGCCCGTAGAGATATTCGGACCTGCTCACACCCAGCGCCAGTTGGTGCCGCTCGGCGTATCTTCGAGCGCAACGCCGAGCTCGGCCAGCCGCTCGCGGATCCGGTCGGCCAGCGCCCACTGCCGCTGCTGGCGGAGCTCGGACCGGACCTCGATCAAGAGCTGGATGAAGGGCTCGACGGCGCGGCCGATGGGAACCTCCGGTTCGTCCAGCCGCAGGCCCAGCACGCCGCTCAGCTCGGCGAGCACGGCCTGCGCGTAGCGGATCGCCGCGCGGTCGGCTCCGGCTGCTTGGGCTCGGTTGATCGAGCGCGCCAGGTCGAAGAGGTGGGCGAGCGCGACCGGCGTGTTGAAATCGTCGTCCATCGCTTGCCGGAAGCCGGTCCGTGTCGCATCGGCCAGGTCGGCCAGCTCGGACGCCGGGCGCTCCGGCGGTCCGGCCTCGGGATCGTACCCCCGCACCGCGGTGCGCAGGCGGGCCAGGCCTCGCCGCGCCGCCTCGAAGGCCTCGTCCGTGAAGGTGAGTGGGCTGCGGTAGTGCGAGCTGAGCACAAGCAGGCGGAACGGGCCCGCGCCTCCCTGCTCCAGCAGCTCGCGGATCGTGATCAAGTTGCCGATCGACTTGCTCATCTTCTCGCCGCCGAGCTGGAGCAACCCGTTGTGGACCCAGTAGCGGACGAACGGCTTCTTGCCGGTAAAGGCTTCCGACTGGGCGATCTCGTTCTCATGGTGTGGGAAGATGAGATCGGCGCCGCCGCCGTGGATATCGATCTGCTCGCCGAGATGACGATAGATCATGGCGCTGCACTCGATGTGCCAGCCGGGGCGCCCGGGTCCCCAGGGGCTCTCCCAGGCCGGCTCGCCGGGCTTGGCCCCTTTCCAGAGGGCGAAGTCCATCGGGTGTTCCTTGCGCGGATCCACCTCGACGCGGGCGCCGGCCAGCATCTCGTCGAGCGAGCGGTGCGAGAGCTTGCCGTAGTCGGGGAACGAGGTCACCCGGAAGAAGACGTCGCCACCTTCGACCGGGTAGGCGTGGCCGCGGGCGATCAGGCCGGCGACCATCTCGATGATGGTTGGGATCTCCTCGGTGGCACGAGGGTACAGCGTCGCGGGCTTGATATTGAGCGCGGCCGTCTCGTCGAGCCAGGCATCGATGAGCTGCTCGGCGAGCGCGCTGGGCTCCAGCCCAAGCGTAGCGGCGCGCTGGATGATCTTGTCATCGACGTCGGTGAAATTCATAGCGTAGGTGACCTGGTAGCCCGAGTACTCTAGGTAGCGGCGGATCATGTCGAACACGATCGCCGACATCGCATGCCCGATATGGGCGTCGGCGTAGACCGTCGGGCCGCAGACGTACATCCGTACCCGGCCGGGCTCGAGCGGTTGAAACGGCTCTTTCTCCCTCGTCATCGTGTTGGTGATCTGCAGCGCCATGATCGTCGTCTCGCTCCCTTACTGGTCCGATCGGCGACCGGATCGCAGGCGTCCCTCGAAACCTGGGTTCAACGAGGTCTGCAGCCTCGACCGCAGAGGTCATTGCCCGCCGCGCGGCGGGCGTCGCTCGTGCCCGTACGGCGGTCCCACGTCGCCAGCTCACGCGCTGCCGACTCCGGATCGCACGAGAGCGTGCAGCGCGCCCGCGGGTTCAGTTTATCTGGTAGCTGTGAGGATCGTACAACACGAGCGGGGTGCCGACACCGGTCAGCACCCCGCGGGACAGAGGCATGTGAAGGAGGAGAGCCCGAAGGTTGCGCGATAGAGGCCTCCAGCCTCAATCCTCGTCGCTCGAGATTCCTGCTCTGCTCGTCGCGCTCGTCTTGGCACCCTCATGACCATTCGTAGACTCGGGAGATGACTTGCGATTGTCGGTGATGTAGAAGCCAGAGCCCTTGAAGATGATGCCTGCCGGGAAGAGCAACCGTCGAACCGCTCCACCGCACTCTGGGCAGGTCGTGATCGGGTCGTCGCTGAACCGCTGCCGCACTTCGAAGCTGTGATTACAGGAAGTGCACACGTACTCGTAGATCGGCATCCGTTCACCCCTCCTCGACCCGAACTCCCGAGGTCGATCGCCTTGTGAAATTCTACGCAACCTACGCCGGTTGAGCAAGACTCAGCGAGCAAGCTTGACCTGGAGCGGCTCAAGGTCGTTCCAGTTCTGCCCGACCTTAGCCTCGACGGCCAGCGGCACGCTCAGCTCGATCACACCCTCCATCAGCGACACAACGAGCGCGGCGAGCTCTGGCACCTCAGACTCCGGCGCCTCGAAGAGCAGCTCGTCGTGTACCTGGAGCAGCATCCGGCTCCGCAGGCCACGCTCGGCCAGCGCTCGGTGAACCCGGATCATGGCGAGTTTCATGATATCGGCCGCCGTGCCCTGGAGCGGCATGTTCACAGCCATGCGCTCGGCGGCCAGCCGGCGATTGGGGTTGCTCGAGGTAATGTCGGGGACATAGCGTCGTCGCCCGAACAGGCTCTCGACGTACCCTTGCTCGGCGGCGCGGCGCCTGGTCTCCTCGAGGTAGCGATAGACGCCAGGGAAGCGGGCGAAGTAGCGCTCGATGAAGCGCTGGGCGTCCTGCCGGCTCATGCCGGTGTCCCTGGCGAGGCCGAAGGCCTGCATCCCGTACATGATCCCGAAGTTGACCACCTTGGCGATGCGCCGCATCTCCGGCGTCACGGCGTCGAGCGAGACGCCGAAAACCTCGGCAGCGGTGGCGGCATGGATGTCTTTCCCCTCCCAGAACGCACGAGTCAGGGCTTCATCGCCGCTGAAGTGGGCCATCAGCCGGAGCTCGATCTGGGAATAGTCGGCTGAGAGGAAGACGGCCGGCTCGTCGAAGGGCCGGTACCCCGGACGGTTATCAGCGATGAAGGCCCGGCGTACCTGCTGGCCCAACTCACTCCGGGCCGGGATGTTCTGCAGGTTGGGATCAGACGAGCTGAGCCGGCCGGTCGCGGCCACCGTCTGGTGGAAGATCGTGTGCACGCGCCCGGTCTGCGGATGAACCTGCCGGGGCAGGGCGTCGACATAGGTCGACTTGAGTTTGAGAAGCTGACGATACTCGAGGATCGCGTTGACGATCGGATGCACGTCGCGCAGCGACTCGAGTACCTCCTGGCTGACGGAGTAGCCGGTCTTCGTGCGCCGGCCGCGCGGCAGGCGAAGCTCGTCGAAGAGCACCCTGGCGAGCTGCTGCGTCGAGTTGATGTTGAAGGGATGCCCGGACAGGCGATAGATCTCGCGCTCGAGCTGCCGCAACTGCCCATCGAGCTGGGTCGAGAGCTCGGTCAGGAAATCGGTATCGATCGCGATCCCGACCTCTTCCATGTCGATCAGCACGTCGATCAGCGGCAGCTCGATCTCGTGGAAGAGTCGCTCCTGCCGCTGCTCGGCGAGCGCCGGGCGCAGCACGTCGACAAGGCGATAGGTCGCCTCGACGTCGGCGCAGGCGTAGCTCGTCGCCTGGGCGATCTGCGTCTGATCCATCGTGATCTGCTTGCGGCCCCGGCCGATCAGCTCCTCGATCTGCTGCATCTCCAGGCCCAGCTTGGTGAAGGCGAGCTCCTTGAGCCCGATCGAGGTCTCACCGAGCAGGTAGGCCGCGATCATGGTGTCGAAGGCGATACGCGGGCGGGGGAAGCCGGCTCGCTCCAGCACCAGCGCGTCGTACTTGCCGTGGTGCGCGTAAACCGCGAGGTCGGCCCGGCTGAGGTGCGGTGCCAGCGCTTCACGCACTTGATCGGCGGGGAGCTGGTCGTCTCCGGTGATGTGCGCCAGCGGGATGTAATAGCTCCGATCCGGCGCGGTGGCGAGGGCGATGCCAACCAGATCTGCGTACATCGGGTGCAAGGCCGTCGTCTCGACGTCGAGCGCGATCGCCTTGGCCTGGGTGAGGTCGTCGAGGAGTTGCGCCAGGTCGCCGGAACTCAGGACGGCCGTACGCTGGGAGCGAGGTTGAGGGCGTGGCGTTGCGGGCGCGCCAGGCCTGATCGGCTCTGGCAGCTTCGGCACCAGGCTGCGGAACTCCAGTTCCCGAAAGAGAGCCAGGGCCTGGTCGCGGTCGTAGTAGCCGACCCGGCAGCTCTCCGGATCGAAGTCGAGCTCCAGATCCGCGACGATCGTGGCGAGTTCCCGGCTCTTGAACGCCTGCTCGATGTTGGCTCGGAGTGCGTCGCGGATGCGCGGCGGCGTGATCTCGTCCAGGTGCTCGGCCATGGCCTCGAGCGAGGGATACGCCTGGATCAGCTTAGTCGCGGTCTTCTCACCGATCCCCGGCACGCCGGGGATGTTGTCCGAGGCGTCGCCGACCAGCGCCTTGAACTCCGGGATCCGCTCCGGAGCGAACCCGTAGCGCTCGGTCACCGCCTGGCGGTCGAAGACACGGAACTCGCCGAAGCGCTGGCGGCCGGGGAGCACGACCCGAACCCCACCGTCGACCAACTGCAGGAGGTCGCTATCCCCAGTCACGATCACGACCTCGAGCCCGCGCTGGCGCGCGATGGCAGCGAGCGAGCCGATCAGGTCGTCAGCCTCATAACCCTCTCTGACCAGAATGGGGATGTTGAGCACCTCGAGGATCTGCCGAATGCGGTCCATCTGGTGGCGAAGGTCATCGGCCATCTCCGGCCGGTGCGCCTTGTACTCAGCGTAGATGTCGTGGCGAAACGTACGGCCGGAGTCGAAGCACACGATCGCGTAGTCCGGCTTGAGGGCGCGCAGCACCTCGAGGAGCATCGAGGTGAAGCCGAACACCGCGTTGGTCGGCTCGCCGGAGGTGGTTGCCAGCGTGTCAGGCAGCGCGTGGAACGCGCGATAAGCCAGCCCGTGCCCATCGACGAGCATGAGCGTGCGCGGCTTGTCTCCCGGCCGGTGTGCTTCGCTCATCGCTGCCTCCTCCGCCAGGCCGATTATACGGGAGTGGCCGGTGCGGGCGTAGCTGTGGGTGGCCGCAACCGCTGGAAGCGTCGTGCGTTGACATAGGTGCACCGGCTATGCAGACTCCGTGCTCCTCCTCACGCGGCTAGCGGCGGGCCTGTCTTCACCGGCTCAAGGCCCGCCGCTAGTATCTTCTGCTCTGCCTGGTCTGGTTGCCGGTATCTGCACGTCGCTCACAGAGCCGAGGCGCCGTGCCGGGCTCGCTTCCCGACT
>BEIC01000031.1 GCA_002898875.1 bacterium HR26 | reverse complement strand
CGATGAGCATGTAGCCTGACCGACGCTCAGATCGATCCCGCTGGCGATCGCTGAACCCATCGGTCGAGTCGAGGCGCACGCGCGTGCGCCTCGACGGCTTCCAGATGCCTGCTTCGGAGGCGCTGGAGCGTCTCTGGGAGGTTCATGCTCGCCATTGGGACTGGGACCTCCTCATTCTCGGCATGCGAACCAGCTCGGCCTCTCGCTGCTGGATCAGTGAAGCGGCTACGAGCCCGGCGCGCCGTCGTCCGCCGTGCCGCTCGCGGCCACCGCCGGGCCGGCGACACCCGGCCGGACGAACGCCTCGTCGAGGTGCTCGCTCGCCAGCACCGGAGACTCCCGGTAGAGGTAGCAGGCGGTCACGCGATAGCGCTCGGTCTGGTACAGCGGCGGATGTCGCTCCAGGCACATCTCCATCGCATAGGGGCAGCGGTTGGCGAACGTGCAGCCGGTGCTCGCGTCGGCCAGGCGACCGATCTCGGATGGCTCCTGCTCCTCGCTCCAGGCGCGGTCGGGGTCGGGCAACGGGATCGAGCCGATCAGGAGGCGCGTGTACGGGTGCTGCGGCTCCTGCACCACCGGCTCGGCGTGGCCAGCCTCAGCGACCGAGCCGCGGTACAGCACGATGATATTGTCGCTGATCTGGTAAGCGGTGATCAGGTCGTGCGTGATGTAGATCAGCGAGACGCCGAAGTCTCGCGTCAAGGCGCGCAGGCTGTCGAGGATCGTCGCCCGCAACGAGGCGTCCACCATCGAGACCGGCTCGTCGGCGATGATCAGCCGGGGCCGGACCAGGAGCGCTCGCGCCACCATCACGCGCTGGCGCTGCCCGCCGCTGAGCTGGTGCGGGTAGCGGCCCAGCGTCTCCTCGGGGCGCAGGCCGACCGCCTGCAGCGCCTCCACGATGCGCTGCTGGGCCTCCCGCTCCGACTTCACCAGGCCGAACTTCTTCAGAGGCGTGTGCAGCACGTGGTCGACCCGGTAGAAGGGGTTATAGACCTCGTACGGGTCCTGGAAGATGGCCTGCACGTCGCGTCGGAACGCGCGCCACTCGCGGCGCGAGAGCTTGCGGAGGTCTTTGCCCTGGTAGAGGATCGCTCCGGAGGTCGGCATCGTCATGCCTAGCAGCAGCCGGGCCAGCGTCGTCTTGCCGCTGCCGCTCTCGCCGACGATCGCGGTGATCGAAGGCGGCTCGGGCTCGATCCTGAGCGAGAAGTCCGCGAGCGCCACGGTGCGATCGCGCCGGAACAGCCCTCCGCCGTAGATCTTGGTCACGCCGCGGGCTTCGAGCAGCGTCGTCATGCCTGCCTCTCACCCCTCTCGTAGAGATGGCAAGCGACCAGCCGGTTCGGGCGCTTCAGCTCCAGCGGCGGCACCTCTACCCGGCACCGTTCCATCACGAACGGGCAGCGCGGGTGGAATGGGCAGCCCGGTGGCGGGCTCAGGAGCGAAGGCGGCAATCCTGGGATCCCCTGGAGCTGGCCCTTCCTGGCCAGCGACGGCAGGCTGGCAATCAGGAGCTGGGTATATGGGTGGAGCGGATCCTTGAAGATATCCCGCACCGGGGAGACCTCGACCAGCTTGCCGGCGTACATCACGCCCAGCCGGTCGACGAATTGGGCCATCAGGCCCATATCGTGGCCGATCAGGATCACCGCGGCGCCGAGGTCGCGCTGGATGCGCCGCAGGGTCTGCATGATCTGGCGCTGCACGACGACGTCGAGCGCGCTGGTCGGCTCGTCGGCGATGATCACCTTCGGCCGCAGGCTGATCGCGATCGCGATCACCGCGCGCTGCTTCATCCCCCCACTCAGCTCGTGGGGATACATCCGAGCGACCTCCGGCCGGAGCCCCACCCAGCGCAGCAGATCCCGAATCCGATCCTCCGCCTCACGGCCGTTGACGGGCTCGCCGTGGTCTTTCCAGGCATCGACGATCTGGTCACGGATGCGCATTACCGGGTTGAGCGAGTTCATCGCCCCCTGGGTGATCAGCGCGATCTCGGCCAGCCGCAGCCGCCGCATCTCCTCCTCGGAGAGCGCCAGGATGTCCCGACCATCGAGCAGCGCCTGCCCGCCCTCGATCCGCCCGGGCGGCTTGATGAGCTGCAGCAACGAGAGAGCGATGGTCGACTTGCCCGATCCGGACTCGCCGACCAGGCCGAACGCCTCGCCGCGCCTGAGCGTGAAGGAGACCCCGTTCACCGCGCGGACCGGCCCCCGAGGCGTGTAGTAGGAGACGCGGAGATCGCGGACATCGAGGACGATCTCTGCGCCGTCCCGTGGCTGCGCAGCCGGTTCCGGGCGTACCTGGCCCAGGCGGAGGCTCGTATCGCTCACGCTGCTCTCCTCAACCGTGGGTTTGCGACCTGGTCGAGCCCGGCCGAGATCAGAAACAGGCCGACGAAGATGATCACGATCATGACGATCGGCGGCGACCACCACCACCAGAGGTTGCGGAGCACCGAGGTATAGTACAGGCTCCAATAGATCGTCATCCCCAGCGTCGGCTCGTTCTGTGGCCCGAGCCCCAGCGCCTCCAGCCCGATCGAGGCCAGGATGGCAGCCGAGACGGCGCTGACGAAGCTGGCCGCTAGGTAGGGCAGCAGGTTAGGCATGAGCTCCTTCACGATGATCTCCGGGCCGCTCATGCCGGAGAGCTTGGCGAGCTGGACGTAGCCGCGCTCGCGCATGCTCAGCACCTGCGAGCGGATGGTCCGTGTCGGGTACATCCAGGCCAGCGCCGAGACCACCAGCGCCTGGGTCATGACGCTGACGGCGCCTTTGAAGGTAGTCGCGATCACCACCAGGATCAACAGCCCGGGGACAGTGAGAAAGACATCCGCCGCGCCCCGGAAGAGGTGATCCAGGACTCCGCCGTAGTACCCGGCGACGAAGCCGAAGATCATGCCAACCCCGAGCCCGATCGCTCCGGCGATTAGGCCGATTTGGAGCGTGAGCGGCGTGCCGTAGATGATGATGGCCAGGATCTGCCGGCCGACCGTGTCGGTGCCGAGCAGGTACTCGCGCGACGGCCGCTGGTCGGGCGGCGCCGAACCGACCTGGACACCTTCCCGGGGCACGAAGAGCGGCCCGATCAGGCTGATCAAGAGTACGAGCAGGATCAGGAGCAGGCCGGCGGTGAGCATCGGATAGGCCCGTAGGCCTCCCAGCACCCGCCCGATCCGGCCCTGCGTTCGCTCCAGGCTGGCAGGTACGGCAATCACTGCAGCCTCCCTAGCTTCGCTGGTAGGTGATCCGCGGGTCCAGCACCGGCAGCAGCAGGTCGAGGATCAACGTCGCCAGGCCGATCGCGACGATCACCATGAAGGTAACGCCATAGATGATCGGGTAGTCGAAGGTGCGGATGGCCTGGTAGAGGAGGTTGCCGACGCCAGGGTACCCAAACACGATCTCGACCAGCACGGCGCCCGAGACCACGTGGCCGAGCGCCAGCGCCAGGGCCGTCGTCTGGGGCAGGATGGCGTTCCGCAGCGCGTAGCGCAGGAAGATGCGCCGCGGCCGCAGCCCCTTCGCCTCGGCGAAGGTCACGTAGTCCTCGCCCTGGGTCGTGATCATCATGCCCCGCATGCTGAGCGCCCAGAAGCCGACGCCCGACAGGACGATCGACAGCGCCGGCAAGATCGAGTGATAGGCCGCATCCTGGATGAACGCC
Source organism: bacterium HR26 (assembly GCA_002898875.1). Taxonomy (GTDB): domain Bacteria; phylum Chloroflexota; class Chloroflexia; order Thermomicrobiales; family Thermomicrobiaceae; genus Thermalbibacter. Next base: position 12,022 of record BEIC01000031.1, on the reverse strand, counting down.
CAGCTCCAGGAAGGCTGGGTTCCTACTTTGTAGCCGCCGCCGAGCGGGAAAATGCGCCAGGTGAAGGCCAGGAAGTAGACGAGGATCAGCCCGAGCAGGTAGTACGGGATAGCCGAGAGCGTCAGCAGCGGCGGCGCGAGGACGTGGATGAACCGGGGCGATCGTGGCCAGGCGACCAGTGCTCCGAACAGGCTGCCGATGGCGAAGGCCATCAGCGTCGCGACGGTGACCAGCACCAGAGTCCAGGGCAGGGCATCGAGGATCATGCCAGAGACGCTGTTGGGGAAGCGCGTGATCGAGACACCGAAGTCGAAGCGAACCATGTCCCAGAGATAGAAGAGGTATTGCTGCCAGAGCGGCTTATCCAGGCCGAATTTCGCCTGGTAACTCTTGATCACCTCTTCGACCGTGCCGGTGCCGGTCCCGCCGACAGCGGCCATCTGCAGCAGCCGCTCCCGGACCGGATCGGCACCGGAGAGCCGGGGAATGAAGAAGTTGACCGTCGCCGCGACCCAGACAATGAGCAGGAAAACGGCGAACCGCCGCAGCAGATACCCTAGCGGCATCGAGCGCTTAGCCCCTCTCGCGTCTCATTCCCGGCGAGGGGACCCATGTGGATCTCCCTCGCCCATCTCTTGCTTCCCTCGGCCGCCCCCTACTTGGTGGGCTGGAGCCGGAGGATCGTCTTGAGGAATTCCTGCTGCCACGAGTGCGGGAACCCGTACGGATCCTCCTGTGTCGGCCAGCCGGTCCAGTACTCCGTGCTCATCGGATAGCGGATGATGAGCTGGGCCACGAACACGTCCGGCATCTCGCGGAACCAGATGTCCATGGCCTGGACGAACAGCTCGAGCGTCTTCGGGTCCTCCGGCTGGAGCGTGTCCATCTGGGCCACGATCCGGTCGTACTCCTCGTTGCGCCAGCGGGACGTTGCCCACCAGATCGGTGCGGGTTGGCCGGTCGGCCGGTAGTACTGCGAGGTATAGATCGAGAGCATGAAGTAGGGATCCATGCCCTTCACGCCCGCCGGGCCCTTGCAGCCGAAGCCGAGCGGCTGCTCGCCGGTCTGCACCTGGGTACCGAGGCCGGGCGAGGGATCGAACTGGGCCTTGAAACCGGCGTCGTTGAGCTGTTGGGTCAGCGGCGGGCCGTAGGCCTTGAGCCAGTCCGGGACATAGATGGTCATGTCCAGCACCTGGCCGTCCTTGGCCCAGAACCCGTCGGCGTTCTTCTGGTAGCCCAGCTCGGTCATGAGCTGCTCGACCTTGTCGGGGTGCGCCTTGGTGTCGAGGCCGTACTTCTGGTAGAGCGGCTGCAGCGCCTCCTCGAACGGCTTGAACCAGTCGTAGGGCGTGAACTGGTGCAGCGCGGTCACGCCGGCGCCGGCCTCGGCGAGCGCGACCAGCTTCTCGCGGTCGAGCGCGTAGTTGACGGCCCAGCGCAGCTTGGGATTGTTCCACGGCTCGACGTCGCAGTTGAAGTTGAGGTCGATCGGGCACCAGTCGAGGTAACCGTACGGTGGCTTCTGCCCGCTGAAGGTGATGATCTTCGGGTTCTGCGCGATCGCGCTCTGAATCGTCGGCACCGAGAGGATCTTCGACATGTCGATCTCGCCGGTGATGAGCATCTGGGCAGCCTGCGACTCGTCCCGGATCGGGATGTAGATCACCCGCTCGACCTGAGGCAACTGCTTGAAGCCCGTCTTGGCCGCCCACCAGTCATCGCGGCGGTCGAAGATCTTCTGCTCCGGCGAGGTCGAGACCAGCTTGAAGGGGCCGGTGGCGATCGGCCAGCCCTTCTCCGGATCGTAGAAGCTGAAGGTAGTGATGTCCTGCCCTTCCCAGACGTGCTTGGGCAGGATCTGCTCGGCCACGCCGTGGTTACTGGTCAGCGTCGTGGCCCACCAGCGCGGGTTGGCCTTGTTGAGCACGAAGCGGACAGTCAGCTCGTCCTCGGCAATCGCCTCCTTGAGGAAGGAGATCTCGGCGGTGTTGATGAGCTCGTCCTGGTGGTCACGCAGCAGATTGAATGTGAAGGCGACGTCCTCAGCCGTGAACGGGGTGCCATCGCTCCACTCGATCCCCTGGCGGAGCTTGAGCAGGATCTCGGTGAAGTCGTCGTTATACTCCCAGGACTCCGCCAGCCAGTTCTCGTACTCGCCGGTCAGGACGTTGAACATGATCAGCGGCTCGTTCATGGTCTGCAGCGGCCCGGCGTGCCAGCCGTTCTGCGAGCCGGTGACGTAGAGGTTGAAGTTCGCGTAGTCCGGGTTCTGGCCCGCATCGCCGCCCTGCATCACGATCAGCGTGCGCTCGCGCGGCACCCGGCGCACCTGGCCGGGAGCCGGTGTGGCCGCGGCCGCCGGGGTCGCCGTCACCCCTGGCGCCGGCGTTTGAGCCGGCGGCGCGGTGGGCGTCGCCTCCGGCGCGCGCCGGCAGGCGGCGAGGAGCGTCGAAACAAAGGACGCGCTCAACCCGAGCGCACCGGCCCGCTTGAGCACGTCGCGTCGCGTCAGCCGCCCGCTCAGCGCGTCCGCGAGCAACCGAGCCTCGAGACTCTGGTCTCGTCGCATGGCTTTCCTCCTCCCCACGGAGCCCCACTACGCCTAAGGTATGTTAGACATACGCGCCACGCCGGCGGAAAGGCGAGCCTGAAGCCCGCACGCTGGTTTTCCCCGAGCCATTCGCGGGCCCATTGTAACAGGGCCGATGAGCATGGGTCAAGCATCCTTGTACGAAACAGAAGCGTATTTCATCAGTTGCAATACAGCCGGGCTACTGCAATACAGCCGGGCTACGGTCGGCGCCGGTTGGTGGCCGCGCGGCTACCACCTGCCCGCCGGCTAAGGGTGGTTCAGTTTTTCTCGTCGCCTCGTGTCCCGGTCCGTCGCCACCGGCGCGGGACTGACGCCCCGCGCTCAGCGCGAACGCCGGCTGAAGCTCGCTGGTGAAGCAGCCCCCTGCAGCGAGATGAGTCGGGGCGAGCGGCCGCTCGCCCCGACCTCAGATTCAGTGCGTCCGCGCTGGGCGTGACCAGCGTGCTAGCTCGGAACGCGGAAGACTGTTCGGCCCTCAGACCCTCGGCTGTTGACGGCCGCGCTGCGTCTCCATTATGATGGTGCTGGTCGATCCCTTACAGGCTTGCCAGAGAGGCAGTGGCTCGCGAGGTGAGCCATGACGGCCGAGCACGTCGCCGCGATCTGGCGCGAGATCGCCCAAACCGTCCGCGATCCTGCGGTCAACCGGGCGATCGGTGAGCTCGGCATCATCCGCGCCGTCGAGCTCAGAGACGGGCAGCTCCAGGTGCGGCTCCGCCCCTGCACGCCGGAGTGCTGGCCGCTGGCCATGGCCGGGATCGTCCGCAGCATCCGTCGCTACGCCGAGGCGCGGGGCTGGCGCGCAGAGGTCCAGGTTGAGCCGGCCATGCTCATCTCCCCGGAGAGCCTGGACGCCGTCATCCACGATGTGGAGCGGCATCCGGAGCGCCTGCGCGAGTTCTGGGAGCGCAGCTACACCGCCAGCCTGGCCCACCTGGTGGCACTGCTACAACTGGCCGGCCTCGACGAGCCACGCCTGGCGAGCCTCACCGTCGCCGAGGTCGAGCAGCTCGTCCCTGAGTCTGGTCGGGAGGCGCTCGAGGCCTGGCGAACCTGGCGGCGACACCTGGGGCTGCCCGATGGCGGGCTGTTCCTGCTGGCCGCCGATGGCCGCCCGATTGCCGACCTGGGAGCCTGGGCCCGGCGGGCGCGGCTGGCGCAGGTGACCCAGCGCACCTATGCAGCGATCTGCCGGGACACAGCGGATGCCTACCACAGTTCGGAGGGAGGTATACCGACCAGTACCGAGCGGGCAACAGAACCGTGAGCGGAGAGGAGGCAAGCATGCGGCGGGGCTACATCGTCATCGACAACCACATCCACTACTGGGACGCGAGCCCGGAGAACTGCAACGAGTACGGGCATCGCTGGATCAAGTGCTTCCACGCCTACCACAAGGCGATGACGCCATCGGACGAGTACCTCTGGGATCTCGAGTTCTTCCGCAAGGTTCCCGAGGACTGGTGGATGCGGACGCTCTTCGACGAGAGTGGCGTCGACGTCGCCATCCTGCAGCCTACGCACCTCATGGACTTCTTCCACCGGGGCTTCAACACAGTCGAGCAGAACGCCGAGGTCTGGCGCAAGGCACCCGATCGGCTCATCCTCAACGGCCGGGTCGATCCGCGCGACGGCGAGGCGGCGATCGAGGAGCTGCACCGCCAGAAGGAGCAGTACGGCATCAAGGGGCTCAAGCTCTACACCGCCGAGTGGCACAAGGGCTCACCGCAAGGCTGGCGCGCCGATAGCCCCGAGGCGATGAGCCTCTACGAGGAGTGCGAGAAGCTCGGGGTCAAGAACCTGCACTTCCACAAGGGACCGGGGATCGATCCGCTGACGCTCGACGGCTTCGACGTCGGGGACATCGACGGCGCGGCCGTCGCATTCCCGCGACTGAACTTCATCGTGGACCACGTGGGGCTGCCCAACCTCGACAAGTTCTGCTGGATCGCGGTTAAGCAGCCGAACGTCTACGCCGGCCTTTCGGTCGCGGTCGCGTTCGGCGGCAAGCGCAAGCGCTACTTCGCCGAGACGATGGCCAACCTGCTCTACTGGCTGGGCGAAGATCGGATCATGTTCGGCTCCGACTTCTACATCTGGCACCCGAAGTGGGAGATCGACGTGATCATCGACTTCCAGATGCCGGAGGACCTGGCCCAGGAGTACGGCGTCACTGTCACCGAGACGACCAAGCGCAAGATCCTGGCCGAGAACTCGGCACGGCTCTACGGCATCGATCTGGAGCCGATCCGCCAGCGGGCGGCCGAGACGCTCGCGGCCTGACCATCCGGCTGGCAGGAGCGAGCTCAGCGCCCGGGGCTAGTTCCTGCCTGGTCTCTCGCGCCGCCACCTGATCGGGCGGCGGCGGAACCAGCGTGCCTCCTCCTGCCAGCCGGCCAGCACGCCGAGCGCCATGGCGGCGACCAGGCCGCTCAGCAGGAGCGCCAGTGGCTCCGAGAGCGTCAGCTCGCCCGCCAGGCGTACGCGCAGTGGCGGGAGCCAGCTCAGCCAGAGCACGGCCGGCTCGGTCGCGCGGCGTAGCAGCGAGGCCCAGTCGAGCCGCTCGCCGGCCGGAACCAGCAGCAGGACACCGCGGGCAAGCAGCACGGTCCAGTACAGGGCGATCGCGTTGATGACCAGCACCGTGAGGAATGGGCCGAGTGACCGGCGTCTAGCTCGCCGGCGGCGTGGCCGTGGCGGCTCCATCGGATACCTCTGACGTCGACCGGCGCGCGCGGACGAGCCTCGCCACCCGGTCGACGATGATCTCTGCCAGCACCGTCTTGGGCAACCGCGGCAGCGCCTCCGGTTCGCGATCGGGAGTCAGGAGATACGCCTGCGACTCCTCGCTCCCCATCGCCTCCCGAGCGTCGTTCGCCACCAGGAGGTCAAGACGCTTGGCTTCCAGCTTGGCCCGCCCGTGCTCGAGCAATCGCTCGGTCTCGGCCGCGAACCCCACCTTGACCAGCCCGGGCCGCTGCACGCTGGCCAGGATGTCGATCGTCCGCTCCAGGGGCAGGCTGAGCTGCTCCTCCGTCTTCTTGATCTTCTCCGGCGCTACCTGGCTGGGGCGGTAGTCGGCTACCGCGGCGCACATGATCAGCGCGTCGGCGGTCTCCACGGCCGCCTGGACGGCCTGCGCCATCTCGGCAGCCGTCTGCACGCGGATCACCTCGACTTCGAACGGTGGGCGCAGTTCGGTCGGCCCGCTGATCAGCGTCACGTGCGCGCCGGCATCGCGGGCGGCTTCCGCCAGCGCATAGCCCATTCGCCCGCTGGAGTGGTTGCTGATGAAGCGGATCGGGTCGATCGGCTCGCGGGTCGGCCCGGCGGTGACCACCACGCGGGCGCCGGCCAGGGGGCCGTGTCGCCCCAGCGTGGCCCGGATGACTGCGAGCAATCGCTCCGGCTCGACCAGCCGCCCCTCGCCGATCATCCCCGAGGCCAGCGGGCCGGACTCGGGGCCGACGATCACCGCGCCGCGCTCGCGCAGCGTGCGCAGGTTGGCCTGGGTCGCCGGGTGGTGGTACATGTGGTGATCCATCGCCGGGGCGACGATCAGCGGGGCCGGGCAGGCCAGCGCCGTCACGGTGAGGGCATCGTCGGCCAGCCCGTGCGCCAGCTTGGCGATGACGTTGGCCGTGGCCGGCGCGACCACCAACAGGTCGGCCTCGGCTCCCAGCGTGACGTGCCCGGCTGAGCGGGCGTCCCAGGCTTCGAAGACCGTCGTGTGCACCGGCCGGCGGGTCAGGGCCTGGAAGGTGAGCGGGGCGACGAACTGGAGCGCCGCCTCGGTGAGGATGACGTCGACCAGCGCGCCGCCCTGGGTCAGGGAGCGCGCCAGCTCGATGCACTTATAGGCGGCGATGCCCCCGGAGATCCCCAGCACGATGCGGCGGTCGCGCAGCACCCTGATCATCGGCTTCACTACCGGGAGACGAGCGGCCGGGCCCGGCCCTCGCGCGCGAGCCGGTCGAACCGCTCCTCGAGGATCGTTCGGATCTCGGCGAAGCCCTGCTCCAGCCGTGGGAAGACGACCCAGACCACGGCGAGGGCGAACAGGGAGCCGGTGACGACGCGCAACTCCCAGGTACTCTCGCGCAGGCCGAAGAGCTGGGTGAAGCCATCGATCGCCATCGGCAGGGCGAGGAGAGCAGCCCAGCGCAGGCCCAGCGGCCTGATATGCCGGCGGACCAGCCCATATAGCAGCCCAAGCGCGAGCACCCCGCCATAGATCGCGGTGTCACGCTGGCAGTACGCCATCTGGTAGCCGAAGAGGAAGAAGCTGCGTTCCGGCATTTGATGGCAGACGAGGCTGAAGGCGCGGTAGATCAGGCCAGCCAACGCCTGGTGGCCGGTCGCCATCAGGAGCGGGGCGAGGAGCGGGGGGATCACCATCAAGGCCCCGGCAGCGTTGGCGATCCAGAGCCAGCGCCGGGCGACCCGGTAGATGAAGCGGTCGACCGCTAGGATCAGGCGCGCCTCGCGGGTGAGCGGAGCCGGGACGGCGCCGGGGCGGATTTCGGGCGCCGCTGGCACGTCGAAGGGTGGCGTCACCGGTTGATCCACAGACACGCTCCTGGAGTCGCGCGGCAAGGTTCTCGCCGTGCTCAATAGTACCGCACCCACGCATGCTACACGAGGCCAGCGAGAGATGATACGTGGTCGACCCTGGGAGCGTATGGAGGCGACCTGTCCGGACGAGGCGCTGGCGGCGTGGCTAGGTGGATCGAGTTGCCATCAGAAGCGGGGATGTGGAATAAAGATAGTGCTAATCCCCTCTGTCACTTCGGTGGCAGAGCGCGAGGTCGCCCTGTGCGGCCTCTGCTTTTATGTGATGTCTGGAGCATATGAGAACGAACATCTACGTAGATGGTTTTAAATTACGGCGCGCTCAAGGGAACGCCATACCGCTGGCTCGATATCGCGACGCTCTGCACGCTGCTCCTCCCAAATCATGCGATTCATCGGATACGTTATTTCACGGCTCGTATCCAACCCTTACCGAATGATCCGAGTAAGGCCCAGCGTCAGCAAGCCTATCTTCGGGCCCTCCAGACGATCCCGCATCTGACCATTCACTACGGCCGCTATTTGGCACGGAGAGCTCGAATGCCGCTGGTCAATCCGCCGGCTACCGGCCCGCGTATCGTGGAAGTCTGGAGGGTAGAAGAGAAGGGTTCCGACGTCAATCTGGCCATATATCTTCTGCTGGATGGCTTTCAACGGGACTATGAGCAGGCTGTCGTCATCTCCAACGACTCTGATTTGGTAGAGCCGATCCGGGTCGTGCGAAAGCACCTGGGGCTGTCAGTTGGCGTGTTCAATCCGCATCCCAATACAAGCCATGCACTCAGACAAGTCACATCGTTCTATCGTCCCTTCAGAGAAGGCGTGCTGCGCGCGAGCCAGTTCCCGCCCGTGTTGCAGGACGCCCATGGCATCATCACCAAGCCACGCGGCTGGTGAACGCTTCGCGCCCGGCTGTGCTGAGAGTCGTTCCACGGCTCTCAGCAGGTGACCCCTGCCACGCGCGCTGTCTGCCGACACGGACGCCTGCTGTCAATCCGAACGTGGCTTACCGGCCGGCCACGAGTAATCCATTCGAAAAGGAACCGATACCAACGGCATTTGACGGCGAGTTCCCCGAATGCGTACACTTGGAGGGATGTAGCGCGTACCGCGTAGTGCCTGCGCGGTATGTGCGGGTGTCTGCCCCCATCGTCTAGAGGCCTAGGACACCACCCTTTCAAGGTGGAGATCGCGGGTTCGAATCCCGCTGGGGGCACTTTCTCCTCCATGTCCGCGACCTGATCCACAAAGGACAGCTAACCCCCCACCTCTCCTCCCAGCAACCGGCAGGAGCGGTATCCGACTCACACGCCGGTAGCTGGAGAAGGGCCTCTCGCCGGACGACTTTCTCGGCTGTCTCCGGCAAGAGGCCCTGCCGCTTACCGCGCTGGGGAGTTCCTCACTGCCCGTACCAGTCGGCGAGCCAGGCGCGCATCTGCTCGATCTCCCGTTGCTGGGTCGCGATGATGTCGTCGGCCAGCTCCCGCAGTTCAGGACGCTGGGTGCTCGAGCGGATCTGCTCGGCCATGCGGACGGCGCCCTCATGGTGCCGGATCATCGCCTCCAGGAAGGCCCGGTCGAATGGCTCGGCGCGGCGCAGCTCCTCCAGGTCTACATCCATCCCCATCTCCTCATCGGACATGCCGTGGCCGGCATGCCCGCCCGGAGTCGCCTCCGCGCCGAACCACTCCCGCTGCCAGGTACGCATCTGCTCGATCTCGGCCTGCTGGGTCGCGATGATCTCCTCGGAGAGCTGGCGCACCTCGGGGTGCTCAGCCCGCTCGAGAGCGATTTTCGCCATGTCGATCGCGCCCTGGTGGTGCTCGATCATCGCGGCCAGAAACTGCTCATCGCTCATCATCGCACCGGGTGAGGGAGCCGCGGTCGGCGTCGGGCTCGCGCCCGCTCCGCCGCAGGCAACCAGAAGTACAGCCAGCGCGCCCAGCGCCGGCATCAGCCACGCTCGCTTCATCGGCCGTTTCCTCCTTCAAGCCGGCTATCCGACAAAGTCACCCGCAGTCAGGCCCGGAGGAAGCTCATAGCAGGAAGCGCTGGAGCACGACTCGCGGTGGTGGCTGGGGGACACCTATCCAGTGCGAGTACCGGATCGCCGGCTCGGCAGCGAGGGCTGCGCCGGCGAGAACGACCGGTGCCGCCAGCCCGAGAAGCATCACCGGCGACGCGATGAGATCCGGGGCCGGGCAGCGCTCGGACGGCTCCTCGGAGGGTAGGTGTATCGCTGGCAAGCCCTGGTGATGAAGTGCCGGCGAGGGAGATGCCAAACCGGCCGGCACAGTGGCTGGTGCCATCGGCCCCGGGCCCGGATGACCGGTGTGGTACAGTGCGGCGTGCAAGAGAATCGATCCTACCAGAGCGACCAGGAGCAACCCGACGATGCTGGAGACTCTGGCGAGGGCAGCTCTCCTTCTCATGGCCTGAAGTGTACTCGCCTGGGCAACGCAGTGCCGCCTGACGATACCGGAGCTGGGCGTGCATACTGTTGACCGGACTGCTCTTCGCTCTCACCTGGAGCCGCCTCCCGCGCTCCCCGGAGAGGTGCCCGTGAGAGGAAAGAGGAGTCGAGCAAGAGCGAGAGAGCGAGACACTGAAGGAGGACACATGCACGTCATCATTCCGGTCGCCGGGCTCGGCACCCGGCTCCGTCCTCACACCTGGAGTAAGCCCAAGCCGCTGGTGACCGTAGCCGGTAAACCCATCCTCGGCCATGTGCTCGACCGGCTCATCCGGCTGCCCCTCGAGACCGTCGTCTTCGTCACCGGCTACCTCGGTGAGCAGATCGAGGAGTACGTCCGCTCGCACTACCAGTTCGACGCGCGCTTCGTCGAACAGCCGGAGCCGCTCGGCCAGTCCCACGCCGTGATCCAGGCGAAGGGCCTGGTGACCGGCCCGACGCTGATCGTGTTCCCCGACCTGATCTTCGAAGCCGATCTCGACGCGCTGCTCTCCCTCGACGCCGATGGCGCGATCCTCGTGAAGGAGGTAGAGGATCCGCGTCGCTTCGGCGTCGTCGTCACCCGGGACGGTCAGATCGCCCAGCTCGTCGAGAAGCCGACGACGCCGGTTTCGAACCTTGCCGTCGTCGGGCTGTACTACTTCCGCGAGATCACCGAGCTGTTCGACGCGATCGAGTACCAGATGGAACATGACCTGCGCAAGGGCGGCGAGTTCTACCTGGCCGACGCGATCCAGCATATGATCGACACCGGCAGCCGGCTCGTCTCGCTTCCCGTGTCCGTCTGGGAAGACTGCGGCACGGTCGAGGCGCTGCTGCAGACGAACCGCTACCTGCTGGAGCGCCAGCCGCAGGCGCCCCCATCGTGCCCCACCGCCGTCATCGTGCCCCCGGTGGTGATCGACCCGAGCGCGCGTATCGAGCACGCAGTGATCGGCCCCTACGTCAGCATCGGGAGCGGCGCCTGCGTCTCCCACTCGATCGTGGCCGACTCGATCATCGACGAAGGCGCGACGATCGCCAGCGCGATCCTGACGCGCTCGATCGTTGGGCGGCGTGCCCGGGTGCAGGGCGACCCCCTGCGCGTGAACGTGGGCGACTCCTCGGAGATCGTCTTCTCGCGGGCCGATGGAGCGTGAGCTGGTCATGACCCGACGTGATCCTCCCGCAGCAGCGCGCGGCGGCCGCTGGCTCGAGGTGAGCGTGGAGGCCGACGCTGAGTCGGCGGACGCGGTGGCCGAGCTGTTTAGCCGCTACGGCTACGGCCAGGGCGTGGCGATCGAGTACCCGGTGCGCCAGGATCCGGACGGCGAGGACGCCGAGATTGACCCCACGGGGCCGCTCCTGGTCAGGGCCTATCTGCCGGTAGACGAGGCTGGCCAGGCCATCCTGGCACGCCTTCGCGAGGGGCTGTGGCACCTCGGCCAGCTCGGCGCTGTCGGAGAGCTCAGGGTGCGCGAGCTGGCGGAGCAGGATTGGGCCGAGGCCTGGAAGCAGCACTTCACGGTCACTCGGATCGGCCGGCGGATCGTGATCCGCCCGAGCTGGCTGGAGTACCAGGCAGGGCCAAACGACATCGTGATCCACCTCGATCCCGGCATGGCCTTCGGTACCGGCCTGCACCCGACCACCCGCCACTGCCTCGAGTGGCTGGAGGAGCTGCCGCTCGCCGGCGCTCGGGTTCTCGACGCCGGTGCCGGCTCGGGCATCCTCTCGATCGCGGCCGTCCGCTTGGGCGCGGCGAGCGTCGACGCCGTCGAGCTCGACCCGGTCGCGGTCGAGGTGCTGCGGGAGAACCTGGTGCGCAACCAGGTCGCCCACCAGGCGCGCGTCATCCCTGGCGACGTGCAGGCGGTGATCCTGCCGGGGGCAGAGTACGAATTGGTGCTGGCCAACATCATCGCCCGGGTGCTGATCGAGGCGGGCGAGCGGCTGGTCGAGGCCGCCCGGCCAGGCGGCCTGCTCGTGCTGAGCGGGATCATCGAGCCGTACGAGGCGGCGGTGCGGGAGCGCTACGAGGAGCTCGGGGCCAGGCTGGTCGACCGCCGCGTCGACGGCGATTGGGTGACCCTGCTCTACGAGAAGCCGGAGCGCCGATGAGCCGGCATGGTCATCGCTTCTACATCCCGGACCTGCCGCCGCCCGGCGCGACGCTGGCGCTGCCGCGGGAGATAGCGCGCCAGGTTGCCCGGGTACTCCGGCTGCGTCCCGGCGACGTCATCACATTGTTCGCCGGCGATGACTTCGACGTGCCCGCGACGATCGAGAGGATGCAGGGCGAATCAGTCATCGTCAGGCTCGGGCAACCGGTGGCGGGTCGGCCGCTGCCCTGCCCGCCGATCACGCTCGTGCAGTCGCTGCTCAAGCACGATCACTTCGAG
>BEIC01000030.1 GCA_002898875.1 bacterium HR26 | reverse complement strand
GCTACCTGTTCGCCGGTTGCTCGGTCCGGCCGGATGACTGCCGCCTCGCCGGTGAGCGTGACGCTACGCGACTTGGGCGAAGCGGGTGCTCAAACCGTTCGGTCGAGCGTACGCGAGGCGCAGCGAACCCTGCGCGGATTCAAGCAACCGGATGAATAGGACGTCACTGAGAAGCTGACCGGATCGCGCGTGTGGTGGAGCGGCCGGTCAGCGGCAGGTACAGCAGCAGATTCGAGGCCAGAAGGAGAACACGCCGATCATCGGCGGGCACGGTGGCACCGGCCAGCAGTAGATGCAGGAGCGGTCCAGTGGCAGTCGCTGAGGCATAGCCGGTCGCAGGCCCTCCCTGATCCAGCTCCACGCTTCACCGAGCCACACGCTCGGACGTGCGCGATACCACAGTATATGGGGATTTCCGTGCCCTGTCAAACACCGCACGAACAGGCCATGCACCAGATACACCGGTAGATGAGGTCGATCAGGTTGACACCCCGGAGGGGCCATGATAGGCTCAAGGCGTTGACCTGGGACCTGCAAGACCGTGCAGGGTGGAAGGAGGTGATGCCCGGATATGAGTAGCAGCACATTGCCGGGCGTCACCGTGGAGGTCGTCAGCTAGGTCGCCCGACGCTAGGCGCGGTGAGCGGCACCTGACGCGTCCCGGTGGACGCCCAAGAGAACCGGAAGCCGGCCATTTCCATGGGCCGGCTTTCCGTTTGTCTCGTTCTCTTGCCACCTGCGGTATCCTAGCCTCCGGGTCTGGTCATAACGGCCCGCCGAGCCGAAGAGAGATGGAGTAGTCTGATGAGCCGCTTAGAGGAGTACCGCCGACGTCGCGACGAGTTCTTTCGCAATCACCCCAACTCGCCGCTCCTTCCGGAGCAGAAGGAGCGCTTCAAGGGATTGAACTACTACCCAGAGAATCCGGAGCTCCGCTTCGTGGTCGAACTCGATCGGGACGCCGTGTCTCACGATCCGGTCTTGCTCGCGACGACGACCGGCGAGCCGAAGGAGTTCATCCCAGCCGGCAAGATCACCGTGACGATCGAGGGCAAGCCAGTCAGCCTCGTGGTGTACCGGGAAGTGGGGCGTGGCCGCTACTTCCTGCCTTTCCGCGACGCCACCGCCGGGAAGGAAACCTACCCAGTCGGCCGCTACCTCGATCCACAGGAGACGCCGGACGGCAAGCTGGTCGTCGACTTCAACTATGCCTACAACCCATACTGCGCCTATAACGACCGCTGGACCTGCCCGATCCCACCGGCCGAGAACGTGGTCGACGTGCCGATCCGGGCCGGCGAGAAGAGCTATCCGGACTACGTGTCGGTCCAGCCGTTCAGCTTCACGATTGAGGGCTCAGAGGAGCAGGCTCCATGACCGTCCGCTTCACTGCCGAGCGGCGCTCCCCGGTCGAGGTCACCGATACCCTGCTGGTTCCGGTGGAGACCGGCGAATCCTTCGATCCCTCGATCCAGGAATTGGATCGGATACTTAACGGGAAGCTCTGTGAGAGTGTAAGGGATCTCGGTCTCACCGGGCGGGTGGGCCAGGTCGCAGTCCTGTCGACCTGGGGGCAGCTACCGGCCCAACGGCTGGTCGTGGTCGGCGTCGGGTCGCCCGAAACGCGTACGGCCGACGATATTCGCCGTGCCTGGGGAGCGGCCGCGCAGGCGGCGGCCGAAGCGGGAGCGCGCACGCTCTACTCGCCGTTGCCGGTGGTCGCCGGGCTCGAGCTGGACGCGGTTTGCCGAGCCTCGGTGGAAGGGGCCGGGTTGGGGACATATCGTTTCCTGGAATATCGCACCAGGATGGAGCCGGCCCTATCCCTCGAGCAGGTGGTGTTCCTCGCTGCCCCTGAGGAGGTCGAGCGAGGGATTCGACGTGGCGAGGCGGCGGTGGAGGCGGTTTGCCTGGCCCGCGACCTGGTGAACCGGCCAGGCAACGACCTGCCACCGGAGCGACTGGCCGGGCTGGCTTGGGAGATCGCCGAGCGGGCCGGGTTGGAGTGCAGGGTCTTCGACCGCGGCGCACTCGAGGAGCTCGGAGCGGGCGCCATCCTCGCGGTGGGGCAGGGGAGCCGACACGAGCCGCACCTGATCCACCTCGTCTACCGCCCCGCCGGGCAGCCGCTAGCGAGCGTGGGGCTGGTGGGCAAGGGGGTAACCTTCGACACCGGCGGCATCAGCATCAAGCCGGCCGAGGGCATGGAGCGGATGAAGGGCGATATGGCCGGCGCGGCCGCGGTGATCGGCGTGATGCAGGCCGTGGCGAAACTGAGGCTGCCGATTGCCGTCCACGGCGTGGTCGCCGCAGCCGAGAACATGCCCGACGGGGCCGCGTTCCGCCCTGGTGACATCCTCAGGGCGCTCAACGGCAAGACGATCGAGGTGATCAGCACCGACGCCGAAGGCCGGCTGCTGCTGGCAGACGCCCTGACCTACACGGCGCGGCAGGGCGTGGACCTGATGATCGACCTGGCCACGCTGACCGGGGCCTGCGTCGTGGCACTGGGGAAGCAGGGTACTGGGCTCTTCGGGACCGACCGGGCGCTGGTCGATGCGCTGGTGCGCGCCGGTGAGCGCGCCGGCGAGAGGCTCTGGCCAATGCCGTTGTGGGATGAGTACCGCGAGCTGCTGAAGAGCGAGCACGCGGACATCAAGAACACTGGCGGGCGCTGGGGAGGAGCGATCAACGCGGCGCTCTTCCTCCGCGAGTTCACCGAGGGCGTGACCTGGGCTCACCTGGACATCGCTGGACCGGCCTGGGCCGAGCGGTCAGGCCCGCTCGGGCCTGCCGGCGGGACGGGGCACGGCGTGCGGACGCTGCTGTATTTCCTGGAGGAGTACACCGCCGGCCGGTAGGGGGCAGCGTGCGAGCAGCTCGATGCGTGCCATTCGGGTCTCCCACTGGGCCAGCGACTCGTTGAGGTGATGAGCGTGCTGCAAGGTGGGGAACGCGAGCCGGAGGAACGAGGGGGAGAGGAGGTCACGAGCGCGGGAGTTTCGACGGGGGGTGCGGCGGTTCCAGGTCAATCTGGCCAGGCAGAGCGCGGCGTGCAACCAGGGCTGCGGTGCGATCGATGACCCTGTTGCTGGTCTCGTCCGCGAGCAGCTCGTGAAGAAGTGGGATGGATGTCGGGTATGTGCAGGGTCTACTCGGCGCGCGCTCAGGTGCCGACGCAAGGGAACGACCAGATGATCGACCTGACATCGATCGTTCGCAAGGCGATCGTCGAGAGTGGTTTCCGGGTCGGCATCGTCACCGTCTTCGTCGCACACTCGACCGCCGGCGTCACGATCAGCGAGTACGAGCCTGGACTGATCGAGGACGTGAAGCAGGTGGGAGAGCGGATCGCCCCGGCCGGTTGCAACTATCTCCACGACCGGCTCAACTACGATGACAACGCCCACAGCCACTTGCGAGCCCTGGTCCTCGGGCCCTCGGTCACGGTTCCGTTCGAGAACGGCGAGATGCTGCTTGGAACCTGGCAGCGGGTGGTCCTGATCGACTTCGATACCCATCCCCGGACCCGCAACGTTGTCATCCAGGTGCTGGGCGAGTGAGCGTGCGCTCGGAATCGGTCGAGGATCCGGGGGCGGCTGGAGCAGCGTACCGGGCAGCGCTAGCGCGGGCGCTGTCGGGGTTGCGACATGGTCACGGGTGGTCGCTGCGCGAGCTCAGCGAGCGCTCCGGCCTCTCGGTACCCTACCTCAGCGAGCTGGAGCGCGGGTTGAAGGCTCCCTCCCCCGATGCACTGGAGAGCCTGGCTGCCGCCTACGGTCTCTCGCTGGCTGGCCTGCTGCGGGCCATCGCTGACCAGCTCGAGCCGACCCCGGCAGAGGAAGTGCCCGCGGCTGCCCCGCCGGATGTCCTCACGGGCCTGACGCAGGAAGACCTGGCCGAGCTGTTGCGCTACGCAGCCTACCTTCGCTGGCGGCGGGAGCGATACCGCTCCGAGCCAGGGAACCCACGCTCCACGGCGTGATTCGTCCGGTGGGCTCGTATACTCATGGCGCGATTCGGGCTCGTGATGGGAGGTCGCGCATGCCCTTGGAGCTCCGCCGAGAAGATGTCCTGGTCAGCACTGAGTGGTTGGCCGAGCGCCTGGGCGATCCACACCTGCGTATCCTCGATTGCCGCTACTACTTCGATGGCCGTGATCCCTACCAGGAGTACTGCCGGGGGCACATCCCAGGGGCGATCTACTTCGACTGGAACGCCGCGCTCAGCGACCCCGACCACCCGGTCGAGTACATGATGGCCCCGCCGGAGCGCGTCGCCGCCGAGCTGGGGCGACGCGGCGTGGGCGACGAGCACCTGATCGTCACCTACGATGACGAGGGTGGGCATTTCGGTGCTCGCGTCTGGCTCGTCCTCGCCCGCTACGGTCGTGGGCACCGAGTACGTATCCTCGAGGGCGGCTGGACGAAATGGCTGGCCGAAGGGCGGCCGGTCGGCACCGAGGAGGTCCCAGTCACCCCAGCGCGCTTCACGCTCGCGGGTGACATGCATCCCGAGCTGATCGCGACGCTCGACGACGTGCGCCAGGCGATGGAGACCGGCGAGGCTGCGATCCTCGATGTGCGCCGGTTGAGCGAGTACACCGGCGAAGAGGTGCGGTCGCGGCGCGGCGGGCATGTGCCCGGCGCCATCCATCGCTTCTGGCAGGAGAATCTCGACTGGGATGGGGACCGTACCTTCAAGTCTCCCGAGGAGATCCGGGCCCGGCACGAGGCGGTCGGCGTCACGCCCGATACGCCGGTGATCACCTACTGCCAGGGAGGCGTGCGCGCTGCCCACGCGGCGCTTGCGTTACTGCTGGCCGGCTACCGGAACGTCAGGGTTTACGAGGGGAGCTGGGCGGAGTGGGGCAACCGCGACGACGTGCCGGTCGAGACCGGGCCTCCTGACCGCACCTAAAGTCCGGTTATTCCGGCTTGCGCGCCACGAGCCGCTCGACGAGGCCGAGCCGGGAGCGCTCGATCTGCTCCACCACGAACCCGGCCGCCTCGACATACTCGAGCGGCTCCCGCAGCAGGTGGTCATGCTCCAGGCGCACTGTGATCGGTTCCAGCAGCCGCTGGACTAGCCGGACCGGCAAGAGCGGGCTCCGCACGTGTTCCAGCAGGATGAGCCGCCCACCGGGCCGAAGCACGCGCGCGGCTTCCCGGACCGCCTGTGCTGGATCGGGGATCGTGCAGAGCGAGAGCGTGGAGACCACCGTGTCGAATGAGGCATCCGGGAAGTCGAGTGCCTGCGCGTCGCCGACGCGCAGCTCGACCGGGCGGTTCAGTTGCCGTGCTCGCTCGCGAGCGAGCTCGAGCATGGCCGGGCTAACGTCGATGCCGGTTAAGCGAACCTCGGCCGGGTAGTACGGCAGGTTGCGCCCGGTACCGATGCCGATCTCCAGCGTCTCGCCGCGGGCTTGCGCGGCGGCCCAGCGGCGCCCGTCCTTGAACAGTGCCCACTCGGCTAACCGTATCCCCCGGTCGTAACGCGGTGCCAACTGGTCGTAGAATCGTCGCACCCGCTCGGTCTCCTCAGCCGGCGTGACGGGTGCCTGCCGGCGAGCTGCCTTCCAGAGGGCAACGCCCCCTAGCAGTCCCAGGGTCGCGAGAGAGAGTCGTCGCCAGCGCAAGACATGCCTCCTTCTCGAGTTCTCGAGCCGTACCCGGTGGCGCCGGTGATGATGAGCAATATTGATACTCGTGGCCGAGCGAGCGTACTCCGAGACCGAGTATCGCTCTATCCCGAGTACGCGTGAAGGTGGTCGCTACTCGCCGGATGGCCCGGTTGCCAGCGCCGGCTCGTGTGCCGGGAATCGCCGGGGGCCCTCGATACGCAGGTCCGGAAGCCAGCTCAGCCAGGCCGGCAGGTACCAGTTGAAGCGGCCGAGGACTGCCATCGTCGCCGGCACCAGAACGGTGCGGATGACGGTCGCGTCGAGCAGGACGGCGACCGCGAGCCCGAAGCCGAGCTGCTGGAACACGACGAGCCGGCCGGTGGCGAAGCCGGCGAAGACCACAATCATGATCAGCGCCGCGCCGGAGATCAGCCGCCCGGTCGCGGTGAGCCCGGCGGCGACCGCCTCGCGGTTCGAGCTGGTCAACAGGTAGTGCTCCTGGATGCGGCTGAGCAGGAAGACATGGTAGTCCATGCTGAGTCCGAAGAGCACGCAGAAGAGAAAGATCGGCACCCAGGCCTCGATCACCGGCGTGTGCGTGAATCCGAAGAGCTCGTTCCCGATACCTTTTTGAAAGACGATGGTCAATGTGCCGTAGGCGGCGCCGACCGAAAGCAGGTTGAGCAGGATCGCCTTCGCCGGGATCACGATCGAGCGGAAGGCGATCAGCAACAGGATGAAGCTCAGGCTCAGCACGAAGGCGAAGATCCAGGGGGTGAAGCGGTCCACCAGATCCAGGAAGTCGGTGTTGAAGGCTGAGCTGCCGGTGACGTAGACCTGCGCCGGCACCCCATTGAACGCGGCAGGGATCAGCTCACCACGCAGGGTCTTGACCGCCTGGATCGCCTCGGGGCTCGAGGGGTCTACCGCGAGCGGCACCCGGATCACGGCCAGGTCGCCGGCGGTGGTCCACTGGACCTCAACCGCTGGGGTAAACGGCGGGGTCTGCCGAATGCGCTCGACAAGCGTGGCGATCGCGGCCTCGGACTGAGGTGAGCGCTGGCCGTCGACTGCGATCTCGATGGGGTCCAGCAAGCCGGTGGGGAAGTCTCTGGTCAGTGCCTGGTAGGCGTGCTTGACCTCGCCTTCGGGCAAGGTGGAGAGGTTGTCCGCGCTCCCGCGCCGGAGATCGAGCGAGGGGAGCGCCAGCCCGACCAGCACGAGCCCGGCGGCGGCAGCGCTGAGAAGTGGTCGCGCCATGATCAGGTGTGTGATGCGCCACCAGATGCCGATGCCCGCGGGGGCGACTCTCTGCTTCGGCTGCGCCGCTCGCCTCAGAGCCCAGGCGCCACGCAGTCGTGGCCAGTCGATCCGATCACCCAGCAGGCCGAGCAACGCCGGCACCAGCGTGAGCATCGCGGCCATGGCCACCAGCACGACGACTACCGCCCCGGCCCCCAGGCTCCGGAAAATATTCGTCGGCAGGAACACCAGACCGGCGAGCGTCAGCACCACCGTCATGCCGGAGAAGAGCACCGCTTTGCCGGCGGTCGCCCCGGCGTTCTCCACCGCGTCGATCACCGGAAGGCCCTTGCTGCGCTCCTCGCGATAGCGGGAGATGATGAAGAGCGCGTAGTCGATCCCGATAGCCAACCCGATCATCGTGATCATGTTGATGACGTAGAGGGAGAGGTCGGCAAAGCGGCCGATGATGGCGGTCAGTCCGAGCGCGATGATGATCGAGACGATGGACAGGATCACCGGAACGCCGGCAGCGACGAGTGCGCCGAAGACGATGACGAGAACCAGCAACGCGATCGGGAGCCCGATCGCCTCGCCACGGCGGAGATCCGACTCAGCGACCTGATTGAACTCGTGGTGGACAGTGATCGAGCCCAGCGAGAGCACCTGGAAACCAGGCCGGGCGAGCTCGCGGACCAGCGCCTCGTACTCCTCGGCGTGGCCTGAGAGCTGTTCAACCGTTCCGGCCATTTGAACTCTCACCAGCATGGCATGGCGATCGGGGGAGACCATCGACTCGGCCGTGGGGTGCCCGAGCGCCTTGAGATGATAGTAGGTAATGACCGCGTCGACCAGGTGCGGCCGCTCGGTCAGCCGGCGGACGATCTCCTGGACCGTCGCCTGGAATGCCGGGTCATCGACCGTCGCCGTCTCCGAGCGGACGATGAGCGTCTCGATGGCAGGGTTATCGGAATGGAAACGTTGGAGCAGAAGCTCGCGCCCGCGCACGGACTCGGGCTTGTTCGTGAAGCTGGCGGTGGAATCGAGCCGCAGGTCGGTCATAGCGGTGGCGGCGAGGATCAGCGCGAGGAGCCACAGGCCGATGACTCGCCAGGGGTGGCGAGCGCTGGCCCTGGCGATCGATCGCGTGGAGGGGGTACCGAGCATCGATCGCTCCCTTCCCTTCCCACTTCCCGTTGAGTTACCTGTATTCCTGTGAACTACAGGACCTCAGACGACCCGGGCCTACCCACGGTCCCCAAGGCTACCAAAGCCGGGGCGCGCTCGACCGCTGCCTGGGTGTCATCTGGCACACGCTCGTGATCTCCACCGATGGTCTTTTGGTACGATACGTCAAGAACGCCTGCGCGTGTGCAACCGTGAGATACGGCGAGGCGCCTCGTTCGGACCGGTGCGGGCTGCATGCCGGCATTTCGCGCTTGCGAAGGGAGTGCCCGGTGAGCAGAGCCTGCCGTCGGAATCAGCTCCGGCAATCGGTTCCTGGCAGAGCACATTTTCCCCAGGAGTCCCGATCGGGCCGAGTCCGCAATCTCTGCCTGTGGTGGGCTGCTTGCGCCCGCGTCGTGCTCGGGCTGAGCCTCGGCCTCCTTGTCTTCGGCGTCTACCTGCCATCTCCTCTTGCTGCCCAGGCTGTCGAGGCGCCTGTCTACGTCGCGCGCGTCGAGGGCACGATCGACCTCGGGCTGGCACCGTACCTGCGGCGGGTGCTAGAAGAGGCCCACCAGTCGGACGCAGCGGCCGTCATCCTGGTCATCAACACGCCTGGCGGGCGACTCGATGCGGCGCTCCAGATGCGCGATGCGCTGCTGGGCTCACCCGTCCGCACCATTGCCTTCATCGACCGCGAAGCGTTTTCAGCCGGTGCGCTCATCGCGATCGCGTCTCAGGAGATCTTCTTTGCCCCTGGTGGAGTCATGGGGGCAGCCACTCCTGTCGCTGCGACCGGTGAGACGGCTGACCCGAAGGTGATCTCAGCAGTGCGCAAGACCTTTAAGTCCACGGCTGAGGCGCGAGGGCGCGAGCCGGCGGTGGCCGAGGCGATGGTCGACCCGGCAGTCGAAGTCAAGGGATTAGTGGCGGAGGGAGAACTGCTTACCCTGACGGCGGACGAAGCGTTGGAGTGGGGTTACGCCGAGGGTACTGCTCGTGACCTCACCGACCTGTTACGCCAGCTCGACCTGTTCGGCGCTGAGCTCAGGTCGATTCAGCCGAGCCCGGCGGAGCGCCTCGTCCGATTCTTGACCGAGCCGGTGATCGCCTCGTTGCTCTTCACCCTTGGCTTCCTGTTGCTCCTGGGCGAGCTGTTCACTGAGGGATTCGGGGTACTCGGGCTCTCCGGGCTGGCGTCACTCGCTGCGTTCTTCTGGGGACACTACCTGGCCGGGTTGACCGGCTGGGAAGGAACAGCACTCATCCTGCTCGGGCTCGCGCTCCTCGCGTTGGAGGCGTTCATCCTGCCGGGCTTCGGTATCGCCGGCATTGCTGGCATCGTCGCGCTGCTCGGTGGCCTCTTTCTCACGGTGGCCGGGCGCGAGATCGTTACCAGCGAGGACATCGCTCGGGGTGTGACAGCGGTGGCGGTCGCACTGGTGACCGCCGTGTTCGGTGTGCTGATGGGGTTGCTCCTGCTGCCCCGGATTGCGACATTCCGTGGGCTAGTCTTGCAGGCGCGGGTCGACCAGGCGGCTACGTCGCCCAGGAGACGGTTCTGGGAGGCGAGCGCCCCATCGGTTCCTGCCCCGCAGCGGGAGAGAATCGGAGGAGAGCAGCCAGGGTTAGTTGGTCGCCGGGGGGTTGCCCTGACTGACCTGCGGCCGGGGGGCTTCGTATCGATCGAAGGAGAACGGGTCGACGTCGTCACCGAGGGTGAGTATCTGCGAGCCGGTGAGCCGGTCGAGGTGGTGCGCGACGAGGGTTACCGCCGTGTCGTCCGCCGTTCTTCTCACGGCGACACGCCGCCGGGAGAGGCCGAGGACAAGGAGGAACGATGGACTGGGTGAATCTTCCAGCGATCGCACTGGCGCTCGGCGCGCTCTTGCTGGTTGTGTCGTTCGTCTACTTCGTGCCGGTCGGGCTATGGATCACTGCGCTCTTCTCCGGCGTTCGTGTGGGGTTGGGAACGCTGGTCGGGATGCGGCTACGCAAGGTGAACCCGCAGGAGATCATCCGGCCGCTGATTAGCGCGACCAAGGCCGGGCTCCAGTTGGACATCGGGCAGATGGAGGCACATTACCTCGCCGGTGGCAATGTCGGCCGCGTCGTCACGGCGTTGATCTCTGCCGACCGGGCGAATATCGACCTCTCGTGGAGACGCGCGACTGCGATCGACCTGGCCGGCCGCGACGTGCTGGAAGCCGTTCGGGTGAGCGTGAACCCCAAGGTGATCCAGACGCCACGGATCTCTGCGGTGGCAAAGGACGGCATCCAGCTCATCGCCGTGGCCCGCGTGACCGTACGCGCGAACATCGACCGCTTGGTCGGCGGCGCTGGTGAGGAGACGATTATCGCGCGCGTCGGCGAGGGCACAGTGTCGGCCATCGGGTCGGCCGACACACATAAGTTCGTCCTGGAGAACCCCGACATCATCTCCCGCCGAGTGCTGGAGCGAGGACTCGATGCGGGCACTGCGTACGAGATCCTCTCGATCGATATCGCCGATGTCGATATCGGGCGGAATATCGGCGCGGAGCTGCGCACCGACCAGGCTGAAGCTGACAAGCGGATCGCTCAGGCAGCAGCCGAGCAGCGCCGAGCTATGGCTGTCGCGGCGGAGCAGGAGATGAGGGCTCGTCTCGTCGAGGCCGAGGCCCAGATTCCGCTCGCGATCTCCGAGGCGCTGCGCGCTGGTAACCTGGGAGCGATGGATTACTATCGACTGCGCAACCTGGAGGCCGATACCCGGATGCGAGAGTCGCTCGCCCGTGAGGAGCAGCCGTGATGACCTGGTCAACCAGGCGCTACGACACTACTGACCCCCAAGCCATGACAGTCGGCCAAGACTGGCGCCGAAGCATGCGGGAAGCGGAGCGCTCGCGCACCCGGCTCGCTCCCGCCACAGGAGACCGCGGGGCCCAGACCGATCGAGATGGGGCGCGTGCCGGGATCCGGATGGGCCTGCGGTCACCACAGCGCCTGCGGGAGGCGTTCCTTCTCCGCGAGATCATAGGTCCCCCAAGGGCGTTCGAGCGAGTGCATCGCTGGCTCTGGTGAGGGGATCGGTGCGTGCTGGCGCGTTGGTGAGGATTCCGGTACGCTTGAACCGGAGGTTGGTTCTGAGCAGAGGCGGCGTGCAACCGTGTGGCTGATCGTTCCGCTCGTCTTTCTCCTCTCGTGGAAGACGTGTCACCGCTTCGGGCAGGCGGTGAATGAGACCGCTGCTTGGATCATCGGCTACCTGCTGACGGCAGGGGTTATTTGGGTCACGGATGTCGGCGGGGTCGACATCATCTCGGCGAACCCGATCGGCACGGGAGCGGCGGTCGCCTACTCCGGCGGCTTCGCCGGGATGATCGTCAGCCGGTATCGCTGGAAGCGGCGTGGGGGGCATCTCCAGCCGGCCGATGACCGGCTTTCCCGAGCGATCCGGGCCATGCGCACTAAGCCGGCTGCTTCGGCTCGCCCGGCGAATACATCGCCTGCGGTGCCCCCGCCGTCGGCCGATCGCTCGTCCACTCGGGCCCGAACTCAGCGGGCCACGCAGTCCCGCCCGCCGGCGGAGCCGTCGCTCGGGCGGGCGCTGGGTACAGCGATCCGAGCGGCCGGCACGCGGCCGGACGGCAAGCCGAACCGCTGGGTGCGCGCGCTCAGCGCCATGCTCGACGCCGACTCCAACCGCAACCGCCGGTAAGTGACCCTGCGACAACGTAGAAACGGGGAGGGAGGTCACGGCTTGATCGCCGTGAGGTGCAGCCCGGAGGCGAGCGCTCGACCGCGATAGATCCGGTCTTCGAGGTAGGCCAGGCGCCAGGTCACGGCGAAGATAGCTCGGGTGACCCAGCGGACCACCGGGAGCGGGAGCCAGCCCGGCCCGCCGGCCTGGCGCTCGCGCTGCCAGTAGTCCACCAGGTCGTGCAGTTGCCCAACTGGATGAAAGCTGTAGGCAAGCTGGCGGACTTCCAGGCCAGCCTCCCACACCAGCCGGATCACCGTCTCGTCGTCGAAGCGGTTGATGTGGCCGACGTGGTCGCGCTTCCAGCGATGGAGCGGGAAGCGCCGGCTGTGCTCCAGCAGGCGATAGATCGTCGCCGGTTGAGCCTCGAGCGGCACATAGGCGTGAAGGATGCCGCCGGGCCGGAGCACGCGAGCAATCTCGGCCAGCATGCCCCGGTAGTCCGGCACGTGCTCTAAGAGATCGAAGAAGACAACCGCAGAGAACGCGCAGTCGCCGAAAGGCAGCCGGGCCGCGTCGAGCGCGAGGTAGCAGCCAGTCGCGTGGCGCTGGCGCGCCTCCCGGAGAGCGGTCAGACTTAAGTCGCCGCCGATGAGTTCTAGGTCAGGGCGTGCGCGGGCGATGGCCCGCACGTAGCGCCCGGCGCCGCAGCCGGGGATCAGGACGCACCCTCGAGCTTCGGCCAGCGCCTGCAAGGCGTAGCGCAGCCGCAAGCCGCCCGGATTGCGGTCCGACGGCCGGACGTCGTCACGCCCCTGGATCTTGGCCGGATCTTCGATGTGGTACCGGCCGACCTGCCTCACCGCCTCTCCTCGCGGTAGTAGTCGACGAGCGGTTCCAGATCCGGCAGCACGAGGTCGGGGCGCACCTCGCCACCGTCGAGATCGGCCGGCGTCGCGACGCCGGTCAGGACCAGCGCGGTCCGGAAGCCGGCGCGCCGCCCGGCCAGCACGTCGGTATCGAGCCGGTCGCCGATAGCCAGCACCTGAGCCGGCTCGACGCCGAGCAGCGCAGCCGCCCGGAGCATAATGGCCGGCTCCGGCTTGCCGATCACGACCGGCGTGACGTCGGTCGCCGCGACCAGCGCCGCGATGATCGCTCCAGCCCCCGGAATCAGGCCCTCCTCAGAGGGGAAGGTCTTGTCCGGGTTGGTCGCCACATAGTGTGCTCCCCGACGGATGGCCAGCGTCGCGATCCGCAGCTTGTCGTAGGTGAGACTGAAGTCTGCTCCGCTCACCACTACTTCGGCATCAGTCCCTGCCGGGGTGAAGTAGCCGTCGCCCAGGATGGCCTCCTGCAGTGATTCCATCCCGACGATGTAGACGCGAGTGCCGCGTGGGTAGCGCTGCTCCAGCCAGGCACGGGTTACCAGGCTCGAAGTCAGGATCCGCTCCGCCAGGGTGGAGATCCCCATCCCGGCCAGCTTCTCGGCATACTGTGCGGGCGTGCGGGTCGAGTTGTTGGTCACCATCGCGTACGGGACGCCACGGCGGTCGAGCTGCTCGAGCAGCTCGCGCACGTGTGGCAGCCGCGTGTTGCCGCGGTACAGCACGCCGTCCATATCGAAGACGAGCGCGCGGACGTCACGCAGCACCAGCTCGATCTCCGCCTTCCCGCTCAATACGGCCGTCACCTGACTTCCTCCTTGCTTCGATGGCTCGACTCGCTCGCTGATCCGCGCTGCTCGATCACCGCTCTAGCCGCCGGCATCGCAGTGGCGGATCGCGTCTCGAACACCAAAAGTACGCCGAGCGTCGCGTATTTCTTGACGCTCTCCGTACCATCGGCGAGCATAGCATAGCCCTGGCCGGTGCCTCCGGCCGAACGAGCTGTGCGGTGGCAGACGAGGCGCGCCGACAGACGAGGAGGTCTCGATCGATGAGCGCCCAGCCCCGGATCGACGCGGCGCTTGCAGAGCGCGTGCTGGCAGAGATCCACGAGGACGAGGTCGTCGCGTTCCTACGCGATCTTGTGCGGATCCCGACTGTCAACCCGCCGGGTGACGTTCGCGAAGCCGCCGAGTACTGTCGCCACAAACTGGCCGAGGAAGGCTTCGAGACCGAGTTCGAGACCGCCGAGCCGAGCAAGCCCAACCTGATCGCCTGGCTGCGTGCCGGAGACGGGCCGACGCTCCTCTTCAATTCCCATCTCGATGTTGTCCCGGTCGGCGAGGAGGCGGCCTGGACACACTCGCCGTTCGCGGCCGAGATCGCCGGGGGCAGGGTCTACGGCCGAGGGGCCAACGACGACAAGGCCAGCGTCACGGCCCAGGTGTTGGGCGCCATCGCGCTGAAGCGCTCCGGCGTCGCCATACGCGGTACGCTGATCGTCAACGAGGTGGCCGATGAAGAGGTCGGCGGCCGGCTCGGCGCGTACCTGATCGCCGAGCGGGCCGACATCAAGCCGGACTACGTGATCGTCGGCGAGCCGACGCTGAATCGCATCTGTGTGGGCGAGCGCGGGGGAGTCGGCATCAGCGTGGTGGTCTTTGGCCGTACAGCGCATGGCGCGCTCCCCTGGGAGGGGGTCAACGCGATCGAGGGGATGGCCAGGGTCATCACCGCGCTGCAGCAGGAGCTGTGGCCGAAGCTGGAGCGGAAGACCCACCCGTACTTCGCCCATGCCTCGGCCACGATCAGCCTAATCGAGGGCGGAGTCAAGACGAACGTGGTGCCTGATCGCTGCTCCATCTTCATCGATCGCCGGCTGATCCCGGGCGAGATGCCGGAAGAGGCGATCGCCGAGGTGCGCGAGGTGGCCGAGCGGGCCGTGGCCGGCGTGCCTGGCATGCGAGTCGAGGTCGGCCCGGCGCGGGAGTGGGGTGGTCGCCCGGCGGTACTGTGCCCGCCGGAGAGCCCGGTGGTGCAGGGCATGCTCGCGGTCAACCGATTCCTCGGCCTCGACACTGAGCTGACCGGGTTCAGCATGGGCACCGATGGGCGGTTCTTCGCCACCAAGGGCTACCCGACCATCATCTATGGCCCCGGTGACCCCTCGCTGGCGCACAAGCCAGACGAGTGGGTCGGCGTCGACGAGGTGATGGCCGCGGCCAGGGCGTACGCCCTGGCCGGGCTGGCGTTCCTCGGTGTCCAGGGCTAGCGAGGGGATCCGCCTGGCTCGCTCGCCTCTCGGAACGCCTCGTACTCGGCGAGCGTCGCCTCGTTGGGCGGGTAGACACCGATGATGCTGCTGCCCGCCACGACTTTCCGGTAGATGAACGCTTCGAGCCGCTCCTGCTCGTAGGCGGCTCGCGCGACCTCCTCGACGACCGAGCGCGGAATGACGATCACGCCTTCGGCATCCCCCACGATCACGTCACCCGGCAAGACGGCCACGCCGCCGCAGGCGATGGGGATGTTGATGTCCGCCGGGTGGTGGATGCTGATCGAGAGGTTCGCGTTCTGCCCGCGGGCGTAGGCCGGGATGCCCAGCTCGCGGATCTCCGGCGTGTCGCGGAAGGCGCCGTCGGTGACGATGCCCGCCGCGCCGCGGGCCTTGATCCGGGCAGCCAGGATGTTGCCGAGCACGCCGGCCCGCGTGTCTCCGCGCGCGTCGATGACGAGCACGTCGCCAGGGCCGACCGACTCGACCGCGATCCGCTGCTTGTTCGTCAGGTTGTCGAACTCGCCGGTCCGCTCCAGGTCTTCCCGCACTGGGATGTAGCGCAGCGTGAATGCCAGGCCGACCAGTCGCAGGTCGGGGCGCAGGGGCCGGACATCGTGCATGAACAGGTTGCGAAAGCCTCGGCGGTAGAGCTGGGTGCTCAGCGTCGCCGTGCTGACCGCGCGTAGCAGCTCGAGGATCTCCGGGTCGACGGGCTGCGCCTGCCGGGCCTCCGGCATCGTCATCCTCCCTCCAGAGCTCGACTTCTCGATGGGGCCGCCGGGTATCGTATCATGGGTTCGTCGTGCCAGGAGCCTGTCGCCGGCTGCGCCAGCGCAGCGCGAGCACGGCGAGGGTCGCCAGCACCGGCCACAGCCACCAGAGGAAGACGACCGACATCACGACGATCTCGGCGACCCCGCCGATGAACCGGAGCGAGGCGCGCCAAGCGCGCTCGACGGCTCGTGCGAGGTCGAACGCCGGGCCTCTCGCGTCCTGCGCCGCCG